>JAGRMX010000077.1 GCA_020441025.1 Leptospiraceae bacterium | reverse complement strand
GTTGATGGAACGATCAAAAGGAATGTCAGGCGATTGGTTGCGGGTCAGGAAATTCTTTACGTACTCGCTGTAAGCGGTCGTGCGCGGAGCATTTGGGCTGCCGGGTAGATTCCAGCCATCATCAAATGCCTGTTGCTGTAGCTTTTCATAGCGCCCGGTAGGATTGATTGTGGCACCCCGACCGGGTACCATGCGTGTGGCTGGTTCTGACATAGCGGCTGTGTAATACCCGCCGCCAGAAAAGCAAACAAAAAATAAGTAAAAATATGTTATGTATCAGCCCGGGGGCCATTGCATGGCTCGGCCACCCAGAATATGCATGTGCAGATGAAACACGGTCTGGCCGGCCTGTTCACCGTCATTTATCACCAGCCTGTACTTACCCCCGATTCCGAGTTCCTCCGCGATGCGCGGGGCGGTGAGCATCAGGTGACCTAACAGATTCCGGTGGTCGTCGTCGGCCAGCGAGAGCTGCGAAATGGGCTCTTTCGGTATCAGCAGTACATGAATGGGCGCCTGCGGATTTACATCGTGAAATGCCAGACACCGATCGTCCTCATAAATAATGTCCGCCGGAATTTCTTTTCGTATGATTTTAGCGAAGATGGTATCGGCCATGGAGGTTTCCTTAAAATTATAGTAGTAATTTTATTTTTTTATTACCGGAACTGCCTGAAAGTGTTCGGGCGTCTCCTTGTATAATAGAAGAAGTATTCATGGAGCTGTCTATTCAAACACAAATTTGAATCCGGCGGCCGCTCTCGGATTTTCAATCGTGATTCGGACTGGTGGAAATGGTGTCAGTTCGATGGTCGTATTGCTCGATGCGCTGAATTCGCCTGTTCCCTGTTTGTTACGCTCCAAAACCCTGAGCATTATCATACAACGCCCTACGCCTTTTGTATTTACCGAATGGATGCCGGAGATTATAATTCGCCTCAGTTGAACCCCAGGAGGGAGTTATGACCTCGTCAGCATTTGAAAACCGTCCCTGGTTACGGCAGTATGATGCCGGTGTCGCAACGTCACTGCAATATCCCGGGCAGACCGTTCCCGAAATGTATACCCGCAGCATTGCCGCACACGCGGATCGTACGGCCCTGGCATTTATGGGCAAGCGGTTGAGCTACGCGCAACTGGGAAATCAGGCTCGATCTTTTGCGACTTATTTAAAACGCATCGGCCTGCAGCCGGGCGATAGGGTAGTGATGGTATTGCCCAACACTCCGCATTTTCCGGTTGTGTACCACGCCATCCATTTATGCGGCGGCGTGGTCGTACCGGCCAGTCCGCTGGATACGGCTGCGGAAGTATTCTACAAAGTAGAAAACTCCGGCGCGCGCCTGGTCGTTTTTCTGGATTTGCTTTATGAGCAGGTAAAATCGTGCGAACAAATTCCCGGACTGCTGGCAATGGTGGGTTGTGATATTAGTGATTATTTACCTTTTCCCAAAAATCTTTTTTTTCCCATTCGCAAAAAGTTTCTGGGGCGCACGCTTCCGGCATACGGCCAATCGGCGGATGCGTCCATCTCTATACTGCGGTATCGATCCATTTTAAAACAAAACGCGCCGCTCTCTTCCGATGAAGATGTTGCGCTGACTCCGGATGATCTGGCGGTGATTTTATACACCGGCGGCACCACCGGAGTATCGAAAGGAGTCATGCTCTCGCATAGGGCGCTGGTGGTGAACGTTACTCAGGGACAGACCTGGGTGGGCTTCCAGCGAGACGATGTAATTCTATGCGTGCTACCCTTCTTTCACGGCTTCGGCATGAGTATGGGCATGAATCTGGGTCTATTCAGCGGCGCCGAGTGCATACTGAATCCACGTTTTGACTCCGCCGTGGTGCTTAAACATCTGGCGAAGGATAAGGTGACCATGTTTGCCGGAGTTCCGACCATGTACATCGCTCTTATGAGTCATCCGGATTTTGCGAAGCTGCGGGGTACGGCCCTGCGGGGGTGCTTTGTGGGCGCCGCTCCGGTTCCGGAAACTCTCAAGCAGAAATTTTATGAACGCACCGGCGGCATACTTATAGAAGGTTACGGTCTCACCGAAACGGTAACCGCCAATTGCGCGTTGCCATACCAGGGATTGAAAAAAGAGAAATCCATCGGAATCCCCTGGCCGGACACGGAATTCCGGATTGTCGACGTGGATGATCCGGATAAAGAATTGGGCATCGATCAGGAAGGCGAGTTGTTGGTTCGAACGCCGGCCATGATGATGGGCTACTGGGAAAACCCGGAGGCTACCGCGCAAACCATTCGCAACGGTTGGTTGCATACCGGAGACATATGCAGCATGGATGCGGACGGGTATTTCTACATAGTCGACCGTAAAAAAGATCTGATTATTTCCGGCGGGTTTAACGTATATCCGACCGAAATTGAAGAAGTGCTGTATATGCACAAACACGTACGCGAAGCGTGCGTAATCGGCGTGCCGGACGATTATAAAGGCGAGGTACCCAAGGCGTACATCGTATCCGAACCGGAGCATAATGTCAGCGAATCGGATTTACATAAATTTCTGGAAGAACGCTTGATCAAGTACAAGGTGCCGAAGTACTTTGAGTTTCGCGAAGTGCTTCCCAAAAGCCCCATTGGTAAGATATTGCGTAAGGAATTGCGCAAAGAGCACGAAAAAAATAAATAATCTAAAGTAAGCACATGCCTGTTTGCAATAATGCAAACGGGAATTCCTCGGTTGTCGGCCTCCCGGCTGCCGGGACTCGCCGGATGCGGATACATAAATCGAATACTAATTTCTGAATACGGATAAACTATGGCTTCAAGTAACTCAAAACAACAAATGCACGGCGGGGAGCTGGTCGCCCGGGTGTTAAAAAAACACGGAGTGCCCTACCTGTTTACACTGTGCGGAGGGCATATTTCTCCCATTCTCACCGCCTGTAAGCGCAATAAAATCCGTGTGATTGATGTGCGCCACGAAGTGAATGCCGTATTCGCCGCCGATGCGGTTTCGCGTCTGACGGGTATCCCCGGCGTGGCCGCGGTTACCGCCGGTCCGGGGCTGACCAATACCATCACCGCCGTGAAAAACGCCGAGCTGGCCCAATCGCCGTTGGTCTTACTGGGCGGAGCGACGGCCACCATCCTGCGCGGAAGAGGATCGCTACAGGACATCGATCAGATGAAACTCATGCGCCCGCATGTAAAGCGCGCCATCCGTGTGAAACGGGTGCGTGACATTGTGCCCGCGTTGACATCCGCCTTTGAAAAAGCGGTCAGCGGCGTGCCCGGTCCTGTCTTTGTAGAATTGCCCATCGATTTATTATATGAAGAAAGTCTGGTGCGCGAGTGGTATCTGGGGAAAAATCCCGGGGGCGGCAACTGGCGCACGCGATTGATGAATGCGTACTTAGGCCGGCATTTGAATCGCATTTTCCGACGCGCCGAATTATTTCACGATCCGGCGGCTATACCCGAACCGATGATGCCGCGTATTCCGCAGTTTGAATCGACTCATGTGGAAAAGGTTGCGGCGGCCCTGGCCGAATCGCAGCGGCCGTTGCTTTTGATTGGTAGCCAGGCGATGTTGAACCCGACCAGAGTGTCGGAACTTCGACAGGCGGTGGAAAAACTGGGCATACCGGTCTATCTGGCGGGCATGGCCCGGGGATTACTGGGCCAGGACCATGCCCTGCAAATGCGGCATAAACGCCGCGACGCGCTGCGCGAAGCCGATCTGGTGATTCTGGCGGGCTTGCCCTGTGACTTTCGCCTGGATTACGGCCGACATATTAAAGCGCATACTCAACACATTGCCATTAATCGCAGTTCGGAAGATCTCACCAGGAATAAACGACCGCACATCAAAGTTGCCGGCGATCCAGGCGCATTTTTGATTTCCCTGTCCGCGGCGCAGAGCGCACCACCGGACCGATCGGCCTGGTCGCAAAAACTACGCGATTTGAATACGTTGCGTGAGCAAGAAATTGCGGCCACCGCGAGGCAGAAAACGAAGTTCTCCAATCCGGTGCGGGCCTGTCAGGAGATCGAAGCGGCTCTGGATAAAGGCAGTGTTCTGGTGGCGGACGGCGGCGATTTTGTCGGCACCGCCGCTTATATTGTGCAACCGCGGCAACCGCTCAGTTGGTTGGATCCCGGTTTGTTCGGCACGTTGGGTGTGGGCGCCGGCTTCGCCCTGGGCGCTAAACTGGTGAACCCGAAAGCCGATATATGGATTTTGTACGGCGATGGTTCCTGTGCCTACAGCCTGGCGGAATTTGATACGTTCGCCCGGCACAATCTGCCGGTGATTGCGGTGGTTGGAAATGATGGCGCTTGGTCTCAGATTGCAAGAGAACAGGTTGAGATTCTGAAAGATGACGTGGGCACGGTGCTGAATCTTACTGATTATCACAAAGTGGCGGAGGGCTACGGCGGCAAGGGCTTGCTGGTGAAAAGCGAGCGTGAACTGAACACCGCGTTGAAGCAGGCCCGCAAAACCGCGCGTTCCGGCAAAGCCGTGCTGGTGAATATTTTAATCGGCAAAACCGATTTTCGAAAAGGATCGTTGAGTATGTAGGCGGGCTTTTTACTTGCTCCGATCCTATTCTTCCGCCTGACCGGTCATGGGCACAAAGCGAACCGGGATTTGATTGGTGCGCGTGTATCCGGATTCGGTGCGTTCGATGACAATCAAATCCTGGGAAAATCCCCCTACCGGAATTACCAGCCGACCGCCCACTTTTAATTGATCCAGCAGCGGCTGCGGTACTTTTTCCGGCGCAGCGGCTACCAGGATGCCGTCATAGGGTGCGGCCGCCGGCCATCCATTGTAACCGTCGCCGCAGATGACGGTAATATTCTGATAGCCCAATCGTTGTAAATCCGCGCGGGCACGAGCGCATAACGGCTCTACAATTTCAATCGTGTACACTTCGGCCCCGATTTCGGCCAGCACCGCCGCCTGATAACCGGAGCCGGTGCCCACTTCCAGAATACGGTCTCCGGGCTGCGGTTGCAACAATTCGGTCATATAGGCCGCAATATAGGGTTGCGATATGGTCTGCCGATGGCCGATCGGCAGCGGTGTATCGTCGTAGGCTGAATCCCGGTAACTTGCTTCTACAAACTCGTGGCGGGGCACCGAACGCATAGCGGCCAGTACGCGGGCATGGCGCACACCGCGTCGTTCGATTTGTGATGCCACCATCTGGATACGCTGTTGCTCAAAACTCATATTCGCATCCTGTGTTTCCCCGGCAGACTGGTGGTCGCAATGGGTTAGAATCGTCCCCGAAACCAAAAGACAGGCCATTGAGCTCGTAATCTCTCTGAATACAGTCCCGTTCGGCATGTTTAAAGTGCCTCAATATGGTGCCGCGATTAGCGTTAATCAGCGTTTGCCTGGCTGCATCGAGCACCGAAACAGTGCAGTACGGAATCAACAGCGACAATCAAATCGATTTCCCAGGGGAAAAACTGTTCCTGGGTGAATTGGACTCTCGAAATCGCCTGAATTCCGGCTTCCTGGCATCCAATTTTATCAAAAAATAAATAAAAAATTCACTCACACCCGTGCGTTGGCATGGGATATGCAATATTAATCACTGAACGCTCTTATAAATACAACCCGATCGTACACGATACGGGATAATCAGGAAACAGAGTCAGTTCAAGCGAAAATGAAACTGCCGACTGCTGGCCCGCTCGGGCCGGCAGATCTGGTAGGCCCGCCGATCCCATTTTCCAACAAACGAAAAAACTTGCCCATAGTCCATGACCGCATGGCATGTCTGTTATGCAGCCGCCGGGATTCTGGATGACCCTGTTCCGCATCTATCGCAAAGACACCCTGTTGGAATGGAAGAGTCCCGCCGGATTGATTTCCACTCTACTGTTCGCCATGGTGCTGGCGGTGATCTACCATTATTCCATCGAAGATACGGTGTTTCGCAATCGGGCCAATCTGAACGGCGTCATGCTGGCCACTCTATTTTTTGCTTCGTCCATATCCGCTTCCCGCAATGCCTTTGCCGAGACCGAGGCCGGAGCTCTGCGAATTCATTTAATGAGTCGCTGTGATCCGAGCGGATACTACCTGGGAAAGGTGGCGGCGCTCTGGCAATTGCAGATATTGTTTGTTCTATTATATGTTCCGTTGTATTTTATCTTTCTGACCGGGCGGTTATTTCAATCGGTACAGGAATTTTATGTTCCCGTGCTGGTTCTTTCTCTGGCGGCGTTGAGTCTTTCGGCTCTGAGTGTGGTACTGTCCTATATCGCCAGAGGCAATCGCATGAAGGAAGTGTTGTTTCCGCTGTTGTTGCTTCCGGTTTCCATTCCGGTTTTTATGGCGGCCTCTTTGAGTATGCGCAGTCTCCAGGCGGATTTTTCGGCCGCCTTTGCGCCAATCATTGCTTTACTTGCACCTGCCGGGCTCTATTGTGGGCTCGGTTCGCTCTTCTATTTTATACTGGCCTCCGATGAGTAAAAATCAATCTACCGCGCTGGAAATTGTCCGATATCATTTGAAACCGGAGTGGTCACGGGATGGTATCTTCCTGTTGTTCGTGTTGCTTTTACTGCCGGTAACTTACATGGCGTTGACCTATCCGCCTCCATTATTGCAACAGGGTCAGGCGCATCGTATTTTTTATTTTCACGTACCGGTTGCCTGGGTGGCTTTGTACGCCCCGCTCATATCCGCAGTAACCGGAATGCTGTATATATTCACCCGCAATGAACGTTACGACGTCTGGTCTCTGGCCAACGCGCGACTTTCGTTGCTTTTTTCGATTGGGGTTGTGATTACGGGAATGATCTGGGCCAGCTCCGAGTGGGGCATCGCCTGGAAATGGACCGACGAGCGCTTGATGACTTTTTTTATTCTGGGTCTGGCCCTGTGCGGTTACTTTCTGGTGCGTTTTATGACCGAAGATCCGCGCCGTCGTGCGGTGTATGCGGCCTACATGGCCGTGGTTTCGGCGCTGGCGGCGTTATTGACTTTTTATATTATTCGCTGGGTAACGCCGGATTTACACCCTACTTCGGTTCTGGGGGACATGTCACCGCGTATTAAGCAAACATTCTGGATTTCGGTTCTGGTTTATCATTTCTTTTTTCTGGCTCTGTTGCGTCTGGCAGTGCGGCATGAGTACATTCATCGCGCGTTTGAGAGAATGCGTGCTTTGAAATCTTAAAGGGCCCCGTATATGACCTCCACATCAGAAAATCAAATTACGAAATCGATTTTAATCGCGCTGCTTGTAATCTTGTGCGCTTTCTTTGCGCCCGGCGTACAATCGCTCACGGCACAGACCACGGAGACGACCGAAGTCGATCTGTCACATGCCCGTGAAATTCTGCAAATGAGTAAGAACGACGCCAAAGCGGAAATAGCAAAGTTGAACGCCGAGGAAGCGGCGGCGCTGGCCTCACAAATTTTGAAAGTAGCCCGGGATCGAAACCCGGATATCGATCATCTTTATTATGTTGTGGCGCAGCTGAATCAAATTGAAGCCACGGAAAAGGCTCAGCGTCGGTTGAATTACTTGCTGTGGGTCATATTATTACTCATGACGCTCTTTTGCGCTTTCGTGATATATGTGATTATTGATCAGCGCATCACATTAAAAAAAATGCGCGGCTTGCTCGACGATTTGCCCGATACGTCCTCGAAAACGAATCCGGAAGTATACCGAGGCGATTGAAGGTGCGCCCTGTTGCGAAAATCTACGGCGCATGAAGGTGCAAGACGTCCAATCGTTGAACGCCATGCTGCGTTCCCTGCCCTGTCCGGAAGACTATCGGCCCGAGCTGTGCATCGACACCTTTCATCATCCCTATATAGAACTGTCCGAAAAAATTGTGCTGCCGTCGGTGAATCTCATTTCAATCGAGCCCGGTCAGGCGGAACGTGTTTTGCGCAATGTTATCGACCATGCTCCCGCTTTTGTCAGTGATTGTAATGTTCTGCCCGAATCACGACCGCGCCGGGAATCGAATCAACTGCATCTGGTGCGCGCGCATACTTTGAGTGCCACGCGACCGATGGCGGTCCAGTATCTGTATATTTTCAAGATTTCCATGGAATATCTGGGGGGCGCCCAACCCGACGAGATTCGCAGTCCCGCCCGGCAGGGAATCTCACCCGAGGTCCTGACCAATCGAATATATTTCCACGCGCGGCTGGTACCGGTGCGGGAGATTCGGCTGGAAGGCGATTGCATTGTCGATTTTGAGCCGTTGCGGTTGAGGGACGCTCTATTTCAAAACAAATCCGTCGGCCAGGGCCCGGGAGATAAATGGAGTACCGCGCTGTTTGACGCCGTGGACTTTTCCGAATTGAACGCGCGCTTTACGGATATGTTCGCGTTCGGAGCGGACCGGGAACAGAACAAGATTTTTTACCCTCTGTTGATTGAGTACCTGACTCTGACCATGAATCTGGTTTATCCGCATTTTAAATTAGTAACCAGGCTCGTCCCGTACTTCGATGAATGCCTGCAATCCATTCTCCGGCAGGGCGATCTACAGAGCGTGTCGGATGAAACGCGCCGCTTCTTTCAGAAGTATCTGACCGGCTTCGAACATCGGCGGCACGAGGCGCGTTCGGGCAATCCCCATTGGCAGTTGACGCAGTATCCATCCGCGGATATTTCGGTGTGATAATAAGCCGAATCATTTTCCCTGAAAAATCATCTCAAGCTATGATTTCAGGTACCCGGCGGCATTAGGAGAATTGCTTTATTGCGATTTGCGAGCATGTATAAAAAGTATCAGTGTCTCATACTATGTTTATTCTTATTACTATCCGGCGGATGCGGAAGTTTCACGCTCATCGAATTGAATAATTGCGCGACTGTTATCGGT
The DNA here is from genome assembly GCA_020441025.1 of Leptospiraceae bacterium. Taxonomy (GTDB): domain Bacteria; phylum Spirochaetota; class Leptospiria; order Leptospirales; family Leptonemataceae; genus JAGRMX01. The sequence continues at coordinate 2,003 of JAGRMX010000077.1, read as the reverse complement.
CTGCCCGGGCCGGAAGATATGGCGCTGGATGTCTCCAGCGGACGCACGCCGCGCTTAATTGTCTCATTGCAGGAAAGGCGTAAGTACAATCCCGGTAGGGAGTTTCTGGAGCCCGGTTCGATTGTCATGGTGCCGCTGGAGAACGGATACCCGGGCACTCCCCGTAAATTTAACGTACTGAATCGCGATGATTTTCCCTTTCATCCTCATGGTATCGACCTGGTGGAAACCAGAAGCGGCCTGTTGTTGTATGTAATCAATCATGCTCTGCAAACGAATCACAGTATAGAAGTATTTCGCGTGGATGCGGACAACCTGGTATTCTTAAATCGACTGCGTAGCTCTTATCTGGTGCACCCCAACGATCTGGTGGCGCTGGCCGACGGACAATTGTACGTCAGCAATGACAGTTTACAAACCGGCATGCTGTTGAATATGTTCGGTAATTTTTTTTCGTTGGGTTGGTCGAACGTCGTGCGCTATGATCCCTTTACCCGTAGTTGGGCGATAGCGGTAAGCGGTTTGAATTTCGCCAACGGGGTGGAGGTGCGCGAAGATCGCCTGTATGTGGCGGCTACCATCGATGAAGGCATTCACGAGTACCGACGCGATCCGGTTACCGGGCAGGTATTCGAGAAAGTGAATTACTATGACGTAAACAGCGGCGTGGATAATCTTACCTGGGCGGATGACACGCACTTGTTGGTGGCGGCCCATCCGGATATCTACGCATTTCTGGATCATGTGGAGGACGCCGAATCCCACTCACCGTCCGAGGTGTACCGGGTAGATGTTTTCAGCGGAAAGATCGATCGAATTTTCGCCGATGATGGCGCGTTAATCGACGCGTCTTCTACGGCCATTCAATGGAACAATCGCCTGTACATCAGCCAGGTATTCGATCCGGAACTGCTGCACTGTTCGTTATAGTATTCAATTGCGTAGCGATGGACTGACCGGCGCTTCCATCAATTTCACATTAAAGCCGCAATAGTCCAACCAGCCCATCTTCTCCGCTCGCTGGCGTGAAATATATAACTGAGGCAGCCAGGCGGGACGTGCGGGTGGTCGCGATAAATTCCAACCCAGTTCACTCAGCAATCGATTGCCTTTTTGAAAATTACACTTATTGCAGGCCGTAACCATGTTTTCCCAGGAGTTAAATGCAAAAGCGGATTTGTCGCCCATGGTCTTTTTCCAGCGGGAACGTGGTATGATGTGGTCGATGGTCAGCTCGCTTAAAGGGAAACGTTTTCGACAGTACGCACAGGTCTGGTCGTCACGCTGCATGATATTAAATTTATTGAGTGAAATATCTCGTCGGGGAATGCGATTGTAATTGATATGCGCAATCACCGAGGGCACCGGCAGCGATATGGACGGCGATCGGATTACCTGCCTGGAAAGATTGATGGGCACGGCAATTTCGCGCAGAATATCCAGAATGGCCTTGCGGACCGTGCAGATGTCAATGGGGATCATTCCGGCGTTCAGCACCAGAACCGATTGATACAGAATGCCGTCCATGCGTCTGTTCCCGAACTCCGGAAGCTCCGGATGTCCAGATCAGAGCGAGCTATGCAATCAGCGCAATAGTTTTTGTGCGCGGATTTCAGTAACAATCGATTTCAGGTCTTTACGGGCCAATCAAGCTCGTCACCGTCACGATCAATTGGTGCAGGACGCCGACGTGTAAATCTTCGATTTACTCCGCCGCGTCACTGAGCAGGGCCACATCGCGTACCGTATCACTGTCTTTCAGATTCACAATGCGCACACCCACAGTGGCGCGCCCGATTTGAGATACATCCGTCGCCGATAGGCGAATGGCCATGCCGCTTTCGGCGATAATGACAATGTCATCCTCATCCAGCACGCTGCAAATGCGCACTGCCGGACCGTTTTTATCGGTGATTTTCAGATATGTGATGCCTTTACCTCCGCGTCCCTTGGCCGGGAAATTATTATAAGTTACCCGTTTGCCGAAACCCTTCTCGGATACC
>JAGRMX010000076.1 GCA_020441025.1 Leptospiraceae bacterium | reverse complement strand
ATACTACTGGTATTGCGCCGCAATCCGCCGGCGGCGGGGGAATGGACCATCCCCGGCGGGCGCGTGCATACGGGCGAAACCATGCGGGCCGCCGTAGAGCGCGAACTAAAAGAAGAAACCGGCCTGACCGTGGAAGTCCGGGATTTAGCCTATCACTTTGAACTGATTGACTACGATGCCGAAGGAGCCGTCCGTTTTCATTATGTGATTCTGGATTACCTGGCCCGACATATCGCGGGAAATCTATTGCCCGGCGATGATGTCCTCGATGCGCGTTGGTTTGCTATCGCCGACTTAAAACAGGCGGCCCGAAAACAGTTGGCGTTCGACCGGACTCTTTCAAAATCGTCTAACCCGGATCTTTTGAAAACACCCGAACCGCCGCGCTTCGCGCACAAGGCAATCGTAAATACTGAAACCCTGCGCGCGGTGGCAAAGCTATGGCCGGAGAGTGATTGAAAGTGATCGATAATGATTGATAATGGTAACGCGCGGCTTGCTCTTCTGTTTCGATTTGCAAAAAACGAAAGACAATAATTAATAACAATCCGTAACATTCAGCCCAAAAAATCCAGGCCATATGCCGTATCACCGCACTCAACGATAAGCCAGGCCCAGTTTCGCGTCGATAATGGCGCGACTGACCGCAAGCACCTCACCGGTTTCCACTCGAATCAAGCGCAGGAACACCTCATGTCGGTCAGCGCTGCTGATCATTTTACCGGCCAGCAGCAAATCGGAACCCAGCAAGCGCCCTAATTCGGATGCCTGTTCTTCATCAATCAAACCCGATTGTTGCAACTCCAGTTCAGACAGGATTTGTTGTAGATCCTCGCGTTCCACCACTCGAAAAGTTTCATTTTTGCTCAATGCGTACGATATCTGCTGAGCGAAAAACTCGGCGTTGGCCTTCTGATCGTCCGCGTTTAAATCGCGCGTATGTACCACGGTCAATGGCAAGCGGGCCAGAGTCGTGCCGCGCTCCACCTTGATCATGGAATAATCCAGCAATTGATTGATGGAGCGTCGAAACAACTCGCGCAGAATCGCTTCTCGTTCGGCGGCATCCACGCTTTCGGCCAGGAAATAATCTTCCTCCGTGCCGTCGTCCAACGGGCGATCGGTCAGATGGGCGATCTCTTCCCGGGCGAAGCGAATTATAATCGCTTCCAGTTTTTCGCTATTATAATTCGCGCCGGTGTGGTGGCTGACGCTACCGCTGACACCGCCGGCATTCTCGCCGGTCTCTTCACCGTAAGTTAAAAATATATAACGGGCATAGGTATACTGGGCGATTTGCCGCAGCACATACTCGCCGTTGATATCCAATCCGCCGGTGCCGATTCCAAAGATTTTAATACCACGCGACTGGGCGTCTTCTGCCGCACTTTTATAATCGTAAGATTGATTGTAATCCAGGTGCGGCGGCGCGTCGGTGATTATGAATCCCATGCGAACGCCGTTCTGATTCCAGTTTAATTTAGTAAGCGCGTCCTGTAAAGCCGCCTGCAGATCCTCGGGACCGTCACCGCCGCCGTGGGCCTCCACCTCATTCAACTCGGCCTGAAACGCGCGCAGATCGTCGGTTAAGGGAATCACCTTTGTGCGGTACTCATCATGAATGTCCCGGTACAGAACCATGCCGAAGCGCACGCGGGGACGCACGCTCATTTCACTTAAGTTATACTGAATGATTTCTATGGTCCGCTTTAGCCGGGCAATCTCTTCATCCATGCTCCCGGTAGTGTCGAATATAAACACCAGATCCACATCGGGACGCTCAGGCAGAACGCGCTCTTCCGAAAGCGCAATCACCACTTCTCGATTTCCCTGACGTCGGATACTCAGGTTCGCGCTTTGATTGTGATAATTTACCCGCACCTGATAGTTCGGGCCGCCGCCCACCAGTTGCGGAAAGAAAAGATAAGAACCGTCCGCGTATGTTGTGCCGTTTAATGCGCGTTCACCGCCCGATATATTAAGCCGGGCATTTGCGACCGGTTTACCGGACGCATCACGCACCCGCAGTACGATGCGTTCCCTTACCGGAAGAGCAATGGACCGCGCCTGCGCGGCATACTTATCCAGAAATTGTAAGAAATAATTAAACTGGCGATTGTCATCGGCGAAGGAAGCGCTCAGTCCCGAGCGAATGGGACGAACGTCGGTGGCGCCACCTTCGTCTACTGCGGTATTATCGACCTGCTGATCGGGATCGCTTTGTTCTTCGGTCCGGCCGTTTTCCGTATCAACCGCAGTAGTATCCGTATTGGATTCTTCCTGGTTACGACGATCTGTCTCAGATGATTCTTCCGAATCGGGATGATTTTGATCGTCGGTGAAATCCGTAACATTAGTATTGTCACGATCCTCCCGGGTCAACCACTGAGCACAGTGCGGTCCACTTAACAGTAAAGCAAGGCACACCAACCCTGTACTCCAACGCCATTTAGCAGCAATCACCGGCTCATCCTCCTGACACTGCAACAGATCACTATCATTAAACAGACCTCAATCATTAACCAGGGCCCAATGTTGATAATATCAATGCAACTGTAGATCGAAGCTGTGCAGGCACCCGGACAGAACGGTTCCGGAACACGCAGGAACTCCGACACCGGGCGCGCATAACTTCATTATTTTAGAAGATAATATGAATCGGCTGGTTCATATATTTTATTGAATTTGCTCTGGAATCGTAAAAACGTCCCCCTGCGCCGGCCCGTTCGCACGGAACCTCCCTCATTTCAATCCGCATTGCGAATTTGATCCCATTCGGTCCGCTCCAGAGCCGTTTTCAACGCTTCAAAATCGCTTTGCAGGCGGGGATACAGTTCCCGGGTCTCTGGCAACTCTCCCGCCCGGGCCGCCATTTCTATGGCGTAAGCGGTTTCCCGAAAGCGCATGCCGCCCAGATTGGTGGCGGCGCCTTTGAGCGCATGGGCCCGGGCCCGTATATCTTCCAGCGCTCCCGCATTTAGCGCCGCATGCAACTGCTCCAGATCCACGGGCGCGTCTTCCAGAAAGAATTGAATCACATCTCGCAGAATCTCCAGATCGTTCTCGGCTATCGACAGGGCCGCCGCCGTATCCAGGATCGGGTGTCGAGTCTCCCCACGTGCGTTGTCGTTGCCCGCCGCAGAATCGATCCGGGATTCACCGGAGGCATGTTTACTCAGAACCGCCTGTAGAATGTCGCGCCGCACCGGCTTGGCCAGAAAATCGTCCATACCGGCAAGACGACACTGTTCGATATTCTCGGATTGGGTATGCGCGGTCATGGCGATAATCGGAATGCGTCGACCCGTGCCCGCTTCCAGGTTACGAATTCGACGGGTAGCTTCATAGCCACTGACCCGGGGCAAGAGACAATCCATCAGAATCAGATCCAATGGTTTTTGCGCGTTTTGAAAAGCTTCCAGGGCTTTTTCACCGTCATCCACACAGAGCACGGCGCAACCCAGCTTTTCCAGCAGACGCTGAACAAGCACCTGACTGGAACGATCGTCCTCTACCACCAGAACGGTAACTTGCCGATTCAGGGACGCGCTTTCGGAAGTTCGGTCCTGATTCCGGGTTTCCATATCTTTAGAATCCGCAGCCATGTACATGCGAGAATTCTGCAGCTCCGACTTATTTCCAGCAAAAATGATTGCACAACGCCGACTTTTTATAACCAATCCACCTTAAACATGCAGTTGCCCTTTGATTACTCCATCATTCGACGTCCACGACGCAAAACCGTAACTTTGCGAGTTTCGCCCGATGGAAGCGTGAGTATTCTGGTGCCCCGCCATCTACGTAAAACCGAAGTCGATCGACTGGTACTGTCCCGCGCGCACTGGATAGAAAAGAAACTGAACTATTTTCAAAATGAAAGACCGGCGGCCCGGGTACCCGAGTTTGCAGACGGCGGTCGCATTCAATTTCTGGGAGAACCGTCGACTATACGACTCCAGTTTCAACAGCGCGGCCGATTAAAACGACCGGAATGGAGCGATTCTGTTTTATTGGTGCCGATACCAAAAAAGTACCAAAACGGCCCATCGGAGGAAATTAAAAAAATTATAGAAAAACAGGTGTCGGTCTGGTATCGAACGACGGCCGAGCACCTGTTCGCGGAACGAATCGTCGTTTTCGGTAAGCAACTCGGATTGCATCCGCGGCGCACTCGCATTCGCAGCATGAAGAGTCGCTGGGGCAGTTGCAGTAGCGGCGGAAGCATTGCGTTGAATTTGCGACTGATCCTGGCGCCGCAGTGGATTATCGATTACGTGATCGTGCATGAACTCTGTCATCTGACCCATGCCAATCACTCTTCGGAATTCTGGTCACTGGTCGGCTCGGTTTATTCTGATTTCCGCAAAGCCCGAAAATGGCTGCGTCAGAACGGCCACACATTATTGCTCACCGGGGAAGATAAAATATGAACAAGAAGCGCTCGCTCATTGCACTTGCACCGCTGCTGTTCAGCATGACGATCGTTTGCAACATCCCACGCTATGAACCCACCGAACGGGACAGGGAATTCAGCATTGAATGGGAAGGCCGCACACGGGAGTTTCTGGTACACGAACCGCTGCACCGGCCCGATCGGCCGGCCGGATTGCTATTCGTCATTCATGGCGGCAGCGGCACGCCCGTAAGCATGGTCCGTCTGACCCATTCGCGTTTTAACGAATTATCCGATGAGCACGGCTTTTATGTGGTCTACCCCGCAGGAGTAGACAAACAATGGAATGACGGTCGCGAAATTCCGTCCTCTACCGCTCACAGCGAAAAGATCGATGACGTGGGCCTGTTCCGAGAGATGATAAAATGGATGCACAATCAATATGCCATCGATCCGGAACGGGTTTTCGCGACCGGCATATCTAACGGCGGATTCATGTCCCAGCGTTTGGCCTGTGAAGCGAGTGAAATCAAAGGAGTGGTCAGCGTTACGGCTCAGTTGTCCGAATTCCTGAGTGAACATTGCAATCCACCCCGCCCGATCAGCGTGGCCTTGATGAACGGCACCGCAGATCCGCTGGTGCCCTATGACGGCGGAGAAATTGAAGTTTTTTTCAGCAAGCGTGGCAAGATCATTTCAACCCGGGCGACCATCGATTACTGGGCGCGGTTCAATCGATGCGGCCCTGCCAGAACCGAGCAACTGCCCGATACGGATCCGGAGGATGAAACGCGCGTGCAATTGCAGGAATGGTCCGGTTGTCGCAATAATGTGCGCGTGGCCCTCTATACCATACAGGGCGGCGGACATACGTGGCCCCGGGGCTGGCAATACCTATCCGAACGCCGGATCGGACGCACGACTCAGGATTTCAATGCCAGTGAACACATCGTTCGATTCTTTAATCTGGATAATTAACTTAAAATTAGAATGAGTTAGATATGTGGTGCATTCATAATGGCAATGGGCTGCACATTCGCAACTGTAACGGGCGGCGCACGCCATCATGGCTCCGGAATGGAAAGGTCGGTAGGCGCAATGGGCCGCTCGTCTAATGCCCGGGCTACCAGAGCCTGGCGGGCGACCTTGACCGCGGAAAAAGAATACAACAGCACGTCCGCGGACGAACTGCGCGCTACTTTTAAATAAGGATTGCCCGTGTACAACAATACGACGCGTACATTAATGGGACGCGGGGCATCCGGCCTTCGCATACCATCCAGTCGACGGCGCAGCAGCGGCGCGATCGATCGCCATTGGGCCAGTTGATTCTCATCCAGTTCAATCAGCAATGTGATGTCCGTCGATGCATGATTTTCCAACCAGTTTCGCAGTCCGTCTGTGGAGCGTACCCGGCGCACAAAATCACCAAACGTATGCATTCCCATCAATGCAATTGAGTTGTTCCGCGCGGGTAAATTGTGTTTCGCAAATTCAGCTGTACGTTCATCCGAGTAGATTAAAATAGCCGGATTCGAAGGCGGTGTATATGCGGCCTGTGCCGCCCGGACCGCTTGATAGGCAATTTGAAAATTCAACTCCGAAATGCTGTGATACGCATCCAGAACCGTTTGGTACGCCGTCTCGCGGGTCTCGATCAGAATACGGTCCGCCCGGCGAATGGGCGCAAACTCTTCATCCGCCAGCCAGGTGGATTCGGTGCGAGTGAACAGCGCGGTTCGTATTTTATAATCCAGTTGCCGGCGCACGGAAGCGTCCAATCGGGATTGATCCAGTTCACCGCTGGCAAAACCCTGTTTCAGAGCCTGTATCATAGCATCCGTCACCCGCGCATCAAAACCGGAAATCAAAATCACATCTACACCGGCCTGAAAGGCGCGCACGGCAATCTCTCCCGGAGAATAACGATCAGCAACGGCCTTCATTTCAATCGCGTCGGTCATTACCAATCCCTGAAAATGCAGGCGATCGCGTAAATAACCCTGTATGATTTTCGCGCTCAAAGAAGAGGGATGCTCCTTATCCAACGCGGGCAGTAATAGATGCGCCACCATGACGATCGGCGCGCCCTGTCGGATCGCTTTGCGAAAGGGTTTTAGTTCCAATGACTCCAAGTCGGTTAAATCGCGTTCAATTTTTGGCAAAGCCAAATGACTGTCGACCGCCGTATCGCCATGTCCCGGAAAGTGCTTGATTACCGGACCACTCAGCGCCTGCAACGCTCCGGCCTGGTAGGCCAGACTCATGCGCTCCACAACCGCGTCCGACTCGCCATAAGATCGTGTATTGATTACGGGATTGAGCGGATTGTTATTAATGTCCAACACGGGGGCCAGCACCAGATTGATACCCAGTCGGTCCATTTCATATCCGGTAACCAGCGCACTGGCGCGGGCAAAATCGGGATCACCGGACTGGCCGATGGTCATGGCCGCCGGAAATTCGGTGGCGCCATTGTCCCGCAGCCGGGCCACGCGGCCGCCTTCCTGGTCGATGCTGATCAATAGCGGCACACCCTGATTGGCCTTCGCCAGATTCTGCATGTCGCTCGTCAACTTTTGAATATTCTCCGGCGTACCGAGGTTGCGGGAGAATAAAATCACCCCGCCCACGTGGTGCTCTTGAATCTCCCGGCGAATGGTCGGATCGATGTTATCCGATTGCAGGCTGACATGCAACAGTTGACCGATTTTCTGCTCCAGACTCATACGGGCCAGAATGCGGTCCGGCAATTGCTTATACGCGGCTTCGAGCCGGGCCTGTCGATTGAAACGTATGGCCAGATCAATGCCTCCCGCTACGAGTAGAATCAACAGTGCCGGGATCAGATGTTTGAGTTTTTCCATAAATAATAAAAATGCCGGGGCCATTCCGCAGTCTTGCCGCTATTAAAGGCCGAAAGTGCGAGTTGGATTTCATGCGCTACGCGGCCCTGAAGCAAATGGATGTTAAATCTTTCCAATCATAAAGGCGTATATTTCCTTAAATCTACGCCTTTATGATTGACGGCCACCCGGACCTGTGCATCCTTCCACAGTCCGCAGGCGACTTCCATCCGGTTTTTATCACAGAATGCTGACCGGCAACACATGGCAAACAGATTCCTGCACGGACGGATACCAGGATTTACGCGACAGGATAGCTAACTGTGAGTGAAGCACATTCGGATTTGCACGGCCCCAACTACGCGGATGTTAAAGACCGCCAGAACATCATCGACGGTGTGGAATCTGGAAGACGAATCGTCTTTATTACGTACGCCATTACGGACGTCATGGAACGCCAGTTGGATTTTGTAATTGCCGCTTTACTCAAAAAATATAACCGCATTGAACTGCAGAGTACGTTGTATACCTGCATGAAAGAGATCGTGGTAAACGCCACTAAAGCGAATGCTAAAAAAACTTACCTCGAGGCGAAGGGATACCATATAGAAGATATGGCCGATTACCGCCGCGGTTTACAGGAAATCAAAGAGCAATTATCGGAAAAGTGGATTGAAGAATGGGGCGCCCGGGCCAGAGAAAAGGGACTGGAAGTGGCCATCGCCATCGAACACGAGCCCGATGGATTGCGCATCTGGGTACATAATGACGCGGACTTATTAACCACCGATGAAGCCCGCATTCGTGAAAAGTTCGCGGAAGGCATGACCTATCAGGATCTGGTTTCGTTTTACATGGCCAACGCGGATCAGACCGAGGGCGAAGGCATGGGCCTGGTGATGAACCTGCTGCTGCTGAAGGGTGAGAATATCAATCCGGGTTTATTTCGGGTGGGTATGCGGGACGGCAAAACAATGGCCCGCATTGAAATTCCATTTACGGATAATTTCAAGAGTGTGCGCGGACCCGATCCGGGCGGATTCACTCATCGCGAGAATGATATCAACCTGGATTTTCGTAGTTAAACTCGCATTGAAATCAATCAGTGAAATCGACATGCACCGCGCACCGGATAAATTGCTCGTACGCGTTAGTCGTTTCGATTAAAACCGATCAAGCTGTGTATTATTGCTTCTGTCGTTTTAATTCACATTCCATACGACAGGAATACACAATGTGTTCCCAGGCTTCCGCCCGGGCCATATTCTGACGCAGGCAATCATCCACGCAGGCCCGATCCTCCGCCGGAATATCATCCTCGGCTATATCCGGAGCAATTTCGGCGTCTTCGGTCAACCGGGAATCGTCCGTGGAATCCGCCTGCGTTTCGCTCGAAGCGCACCCGCCGCTCACACTGCTCCCACCGGCCCAGAACAACAACACAGCCAGCATAACTATCGCCCTGGAAATATTAAACCTGGATACAATCATCTCAATACCTGATTGTACTATCGGCGGAAACTCGGTGCGCTTAACCGTGATTCCGCCGGATTACACTTTACTTGAACAGCTTATAAGCCCGTAGACGATAAAAATAATTCCAGCTCAGCAGCCACAGTCCCAGCCACATCAGCAAATAACGCAGCAACTGAAAGATCGAGCTGCCCGATTCGGGATAGGTATAAACCAACACGCCCACCGGCACGAATAGAATCAGTAGAGATAACTTGAGCGCTTTCTCCAGCAGAGTCTTTCCGGGTAGAATCCAGCCGAATAAGAACAGGGAAAGATAAGAGCTATGAAACTTCAATTGACTCCATATCATGCGTTCTTTTAACTCCTCCGTCGATATGGGCAATTCGCGCCAGGCTGATGCTATCAGAGTCAGCACATGATGATTCTCCAGAAAATCCAGATACGCGGTGATCATAATAGCGACGGTCGCAGCGTATACGATATAACGATTACGTTTCGTATATAGATGCAGGGCCAGAAACAGAAAGGCCGCCGAATAAAATACGACGAACAAATTATCAAAAGTCAGGATGATGCGCAGCGGTGTTTCAACCGCCAGAATGCGCGCCGCGTACGATTCGGGTGAATCGACGACTTCAAACGCCTGAGCGGTAATTCCACCGTGAGTTATCGAGACCAGCAGCATGGCCAACAACGCCAGGCCGGCCAGAAACGCCGTGATTGCAATATTACGATAAAGAGTCTTCTTTTTCATTTGCGACCTCAATTTGTATGCCGATGTTTATTGATTCCGGACATTGAGAGGCCAGCACTTTTTGTAGATATATAAACTGATGCGTGTCAGTGAATCCATGTATTACATATTGATTACACTGTCCTATTCTTACATGCGAACACGCATACACCTGACTCGACATTCAGACGATTGTTACTCTTTTAAAATCTTGATCGGGTTTTTTTATGAGTATTGCCATTTTCAATAAATCGGCATTGAAAGTATTATGTCTCATCTGGCATACGCATCCTTCTTTTTACTTATAAATCTTTACTAATTTAAATGGATTATGTCGTGTTCCCGTGATCTGTTTCGGATTATGTCATATTATTGGATTGTTAATAGCATCATATTTAACCGACCGGTTGGTCAAAATAAAGTTTATAATAGAACAACCCCGCCGAAAATAAAACATGCCACGAAAAGTAGATCACAATCGGCGTCGGGAAGAGATACTGGAGGCGGCTCTGATAGCGTTTACCCGCAAAGGGTACCAGGCGACCCGGATGCGCGAAATTGCCGGCCAGGGCGGATTCTCTAAAGCCACAATCTACCACTACTTTAAAACCCGTGAGCGTCTTATACACGCCCTGTTCGATCGACTCGCACAGCACTACAATGTTCAACTACGGCTTTTAAATGAATCCACGGCGCGACCGCGTGAACAGATTCGGCAAGCCATGCGATCTCTGCTGGAAACCGGCGCGCGCCTGCGACCGGTGTTGCCGGTATTCTTTGAAATGATATGCAGTGATCGTGAAAGCGATTCTTCCGGCTCAATTCACTGGTATCACAACTGGCAGCATCGCATGGAAAAGGCCTTGCTCGTGCGCATAGAAATCGGACAGCAAAACGGAGAGATCGACCCGCATATACAGGCCGCCACACTGGCGCACATTTTGCTGGCGAACATGAACGGACTTCTGTTTCAGTACGGCCTGAATCATGTGCCCGAAGATTTTTTTAATGCGCAATTGCAAACCTACCTGAACATGCTCGATCAAACTCTGCAAGCGCATTCGCTGGATTCGAACAAACAGAATGATTGATTATCAAATATTGAGCAAGGGAAGCACAGTCCGCTCCGACTTGCGGGCCCGCAATGCCCATTCCCGCTTTTACTGGTTTCGATTCTTCTTGTTTCTGGATGCGCCCGCGCGATTGGGTCCGTTCTCAAACGCGATTCTGGCGGGTGCGATATGTCTGCTACACGGCCTGCCCTGGTATCTGCCGGTTGAATCGCGATTAAAAGTTCCGCATATATCCGGATGGATCGAGCCCATTCGTATTCGGTTAGAGTTGGGCGAATCCATGAACGCCTGGCTATCGGTCTTATCCTTAGCGATCAGCGCCGGCGTGCTGCTTCTACTGGATTTAATCA
>JAGRMX010000075.1 GCA_020441025.1 Leptospiraceae bacterium | reverse complement strand
GGTTTAAAAGATCGGCGGGCGTTGCTGCGGATGGCGCCGACTCTCGCAGCATGGCCCGGTAGCCACCGAAGGGCGAGGTCGTATTGTTCAGGATGTGTTCCAATTGATTTCGCCACCGGTCATGGCCTTTTAATGCGCGAATTTTTTCATAGTACGCCGCGAATCTTAATTCATATTCCAGACGTGAGCGATCTACCGGATGCGCGGTTGCGCGTGTTCCGTAAAATTCGTTCGATTCGAGATCGTAAGCCAACAGGTATTGTAAATCGCTGACGGGATAATCCGGCTCAATGGACAGACGTGAAGCTTGCTCGGAGCGCAAGCGGTCATAAGCCTGCTCCTGATCCTGAAAAGAAGTCAGGCTGATATAGATTAAGAGCACCATAAAGGTCACCATGCTCATTCCTACGATTTTGAGCATGAAAGACGTTCGCTCTTTCGCGTGATTCAGGAAAATAACCAACAGGGCGAACATACCGGTAACGGAATTGATGATCAAAAAAGTTTGATGCACGTCCCAGCTTATTAAGCCATTGCGCCCCATTATGTTCGTAATCGATGGAATCGTTACGGCAAACATCAGAGCCGCCAGCATGCCGCCGATCACCAGACGATGCCCCGGGCGGAAAATGACATTCAGTGTGCCAGCAATAAAAATATGAACGATGTTTAACAGAATCATGGCGCCCACCAGCTTGCTGGCATCATCGGCATCAAAGTCCCACAGGTGAGCGCTGAAATTGTATACGATCGTACTGTATGCGGTTATATAATAAAAATATCCGGTGAGAATAATTGCTACGGCGTACTGGACTCCGAGAATGATACGTGCGGCCTTGCGCCAGCGTGTTTCCGGGAAGTGATAGAATATCTGGGCATAATGACAATGAACGAGCAAAGCCGCCGGCACCGATAGCCAGCGATGATAAGCGGCGACGGGCTCATACAACATATGGGCCGGAATAAACGCGGCGGCCAGCACGGCGGAAATAACGTACGAAATTCCAAAATGGGTGGTGGCTTTCGTACGATCCGGAATCGCAAGCAGGAGAATCAATCCGATGATCAGATAAAACGCCGTCCCGATCACTATGGATACGGTAAAAAAATTTAAATAAATAGACGCGAACATACTGCACCCCGGCCGACCCAGGCTATACTCACGCGAAAACCGTTCGGACTGGTCGGCAATCGCATCGTTATGTGGTATCCGCTGAAGTATGTCCAGCGGATTGATATATAATTGGATTATAAAATAACTCGATGATTTCCTTATTAATGCGGTTCAATAGCTGTGTTCATGGTGCGAGCGATCAGGAACGCCTGTGGTTAATGCGGTAAATATACACAAAAAGTAGAATATTTCAAATTGCGTATCACGGAATGATAGTATCGACGGGATCGTCATTATCGCCCGTGGGATTGCGTTAATAAAACGGATTGTCACACGGCTTCGGATGCCCCGATCTTTTAAGCGAGATTCTATCAAGACCATCCGATTTGCATTCAAAGGCCGGCTTGCCGGAGTCCGTTTTTAACTTTCGTTCTGGCCTTTGCATCCTAGCGTTGGTCTGTTGGACGCCGCTACGTGCAGCCCGAAAATCATAAAGCTTCGAATCATCTTCAGGTTTAACAGGCCCGCAATGAGCTCATCGAATTCTTCGAAATCTGAAAATGCGGAGCGCGAACTGGAACAGGTGCGGGAGGCGTTGCGGCGAGAGCATGCGGCCGAACAGGAGCGCTTTCAACAGGAATGGCTGGCATTGCCGCTGGACAGGCGGCGTCAGTTGGGTGTCACTCTGCATCCTGTGCATGTGCAGTCGGTGCGCATGATTGTGGGCGAGCGTTGGAAGTTAACCTGTTCGTATACGCCGACGGAGCATCGGCATCTATTTCAACACGGTCAGCCGATTGAATTTTTTCGCGAGGCGGAAGAGCGTCTGTCGGCGGTCCTTGCCTGGATCGGAGAGAGTGAATTTGAAGCCGTAGTCGACCAACTGCCCGATTGGCTGGAAAGCGGTCGGCCCGGCATCAATCGTACTTTTGATGAGAAAGTATATCGGGAAATGGATGCGGCATTGGAACGTGTGTCGCATGCGCCTCATGCTCTGGCGGAACAACGCGATTGTCTGCTGGGCTACGCATCCATGCATCCGTTGTCGACCCTGAGTCCCGCCGCCGATTCGGACGCCCGGCAATTTATTAAAAAATTTAAATTAAATAGCGCACAGGTCGAAGCGGTGCTGGGTGTGTTGCGTTCGAGCGACTTCACCATCATTCACGGTCCGCCGGGTACCGGCAAAACCCGCAGTCTGGTGGCTGCTATTGCGCTGATGGTGCACACCGGCGACCGGGTGCTGGTAACGGCGCCCACCAATACCGCCGTGGATTTACTGGCGGAACTATTGGCGCCTTACGGTTTTGCCATGTTGCGTATCGGTCATCCCGGCCGTGTAGATGAGAACGCGCTGGCTTATACCCTCGACGGACGATTGGCCGCCCATTCGGAAGCGAGCGTGCTGAACCATATGCGTCGCGACGCCGAAGAATTGTATCGCAAGGCGCATCGCTATCGTCGCAACTTCGGTTCGGAAGAGCGCGCCGAACGCCAGGCCTGTCGGGCCGAATACCGCGATCTGATGCGTCAGGTGCGTACGTTGGAAAAAAGTATGATCACGCAGATTATTGACGATGCCGTGATCGTGTTGAGTACGTTGACCGGCGCCAATCATCCGTTGATTGCGGAACAACATTTCGATGTGGCCGTCATAGATGAAGCGGCCCAGGCGCTGGAACCGGCCGCCTGGATACCCATTCAGCGCGCCCCGCGCACGGTACTGGCGGGCGATCACTGCCAGTTGCCGCCTACCATCATCTCGGCCGAAAAAAATCTGGCGCACACTTTGTTTGAGAAGGTGATTGAACGCCACTCGGATGCGCATCCCGACCGGATTTTCTTTCTGGATGAACAATATCGCATGCATCCGGATATTATGGCATTCTCAAATTCTTATTTTTATGAAGACCGTTTGCGTGCGGCGGACGCCGTCGGTGAACGCGATGCATTTGATTTCACGCCCTTTGAACGTTCGTTGGTTTTTATTAATACCGCCGGAGCCGATTGTGTGGAAGAAGCCGATCCCGAATCGGAAAGCATGCGCAATCCGGGTGAAGCGCAATTGCTGTTACAGATCTATAAGAGTTTTGTGCCGCGTTTAAAACAATGCGGGCACAGTGCCGGATTGATCGCGCCGTATCGCGCGCAAATCACCCTGTTGCGCAAACTGCTGCGCACGGAAGGTTTGTACCCGGATGATGTTCTGGTGGATACGGTGGATTCGTTTCAGGGCGGCGAACGCGATTGGATTGCAATCAGTTTGACCCGGAGCAACGATGAGGGGGAAATTGGTTTCCTGGGCGAGATTCGTCGTTTGAACGTGGCCATGACCCGCGCTCGACGTATGTTGATAATGCTGGGTGATAGCGCTACTTTGAGTTATGATCCATTTTTCAGGCGTTTATTGGAACACTGCGACCGGTACGGCGATTATCGCAGCGCTTATGAGTTTATGGAATAATAAAGCGGCTTTTTGCATTGTGGCCAGAAAGGGAGGCCTGCCATCGGTTACGGCGGTACTCACATGCGGTCGACAATCCGCGATACACATCGACTGTCCGACACGCACATCCAGGTCAATTCGTGTTTATTATGATTCAAATGTACGATGAGCGATCCGGGCAGGGCGGCAAAGCGATCGATCGTTTTAAAATCGGGTTGGCCCTGCATTTTTAATGCACAGATGTAATTGCGGACCCGGCCGGACGCCAGCCAGGGCTGCAACCAATCATACAACCGGTCGGGCGAGCAGACTATATCCGAACATAGCCAGTCGACGGGATCGACATCTTCCGGTTTTAATTGAAAAGCATTGCCGCGTATATGCCGAATACGCGCATTGTGCATCAGTGCCGCGGTCAATGCGGCCCGATCGATGGACGTGACTCGACAGCCCAGTTCCGCCAGCACCCAGGTCCAACTGCCCGGCGCAGCGCCCACGTCGAGGCAATGCTCACCCGGGGCGGGTCGGCGACCCAATCGCGTGAAGCTTTCCCATAACTTTAAGTAGGCCCGGCCGGGAGGGTCCTGATTGTTTTCCTTAAACGAGACTTCACCGCCGGGAAAAGGACTGGAGGTGTGGGCGGAATATACAAGTCGATTCTGATCCAGCAGAGCGAACGCGCCCCAGGCTTTTTTGCCTTCTGGGGTGGCGGGCGAATCGATTTGGTCGGCAGTACCGCAGTTCACGTGCGCTTTAAAATCAATGGGTTCATTCGAAACCCGGGGCAAGCGTTTCTGGATCAACTGGCAGCGATGATAGAAGTGCTCGGTGTACGGCCACCAGTTACGCTGCACACCGCGTAAAATCCGCGCGGCATCGCCGGTAGATTCGATTTCAGCAATGCCGATTTGTCTCCATATGTTTTGCACCCAGTACATCGGACGTTGCAATGCGGGTGCAATGATCAAGTGACCGTATTGCTCCATTTTATCCGCCGGTACTCCGGCGTGTCCTAATTCGAGCACCAGGGCGTCACGAAACCCCGGCGGGGCAATATAAATCGATTGTTCGAATTGGTCCTGAATAAATGTCATTTATGACCGATGGTCCCCGGATACTCAATGGAAACGATTGGTTCCCTGTCAGGCAAGTTTGGAGGCGCCGGGTGTTCTATAAATTTTTTTAACTGCTGTATTGGAAAAGTTGACAGGAAACATATCGGAGCCACACCCCCCTGAAATTGAGTACTGTCCGGGCTCGATCAAACAGGGTCGACAGTCGATTTCATAAGGTATTCAGAGGTTCTGATTTTATATTTATGCTAAATGCGCCTGCGCATTTTTGCATAAATCATATACGCTTCAATGCTGAATTGCCTCAGTATGTGTTCTCTGGTTTGTTATTAATGAAATGTAAGCTGGATTTTACATATGCGTACCTGCCTGACTCTGATGCGTCGATTGTGGATGTGGCTTTTATTATGCGGCCTATCCGGGGCGGTGCTGCCAGATTGCAGTAATCTTCATACCGATTGCGCTCCGGCGGACATTGAATGTAACGGGTGGGCCACCATCCTGCTGGCTCATACGGTTCGAAACACCGTGTTTATCGCCAATTACACCGGAAACATACACTACTCGTACAATGGAGTCAGCTGGAGTTTTCCGAATCAGGTAACCGGCAACGTAATCAATCGATTCGCGTATGGGAATGGATTGATTGTGGGTGTCGGCAATAACGGCGCCATCGTTTACTCCGCGAATCTGGAGAACTGGACTCTGGCCGCATCACCGACCGCCAATGCTTTGAATGGCATTACCTATGGCAATGAACGCTTCGTGGCGGTCGGTGCGAGCAATACGGTGCTGGTCTCCGGCGACGGAATCAACTGGACGCTGGAAACCATCGGAGCGGGTATCAGTTTACAGGATGTGGGCTATGCGGACGGCTTGTTCGTTACCTCCCGCATACTTTCGACGGATATATACTATTCCACTACGGGCCTGTCCGGAACCTGGCAGCAAAAAACAATTCCCAGTTCCAACCATCTGGCTTTCGGAAATGGTCGCTGGGTATTTTCCGATGGAGTCGGTAACATAATTGTGTATTCCAGCGATTTGAATAATGTGTTGTACGCCAATGCGGCCGCCAGCGCGGGTTCCAATGATTTAATTTTTACCGACGGCGCTTTCTATTCCATGAGTGCGGCCGGCGGTACCGTCTCGCGCAGTCTGAATGGCGATGATGCGACCTGGCAGGTATTCGCTACCGGCTGTCCCTCAGCCGGCACGGCCCAGGCAATCAGCGCGTTGGCCTGCATCGATCAACGCTGTGTGATCGTCGGTAATGACAACTCGGCCAATCGGGCTATGTGCACATCCTCCAACGGTACTGCCGGTTCGTTTACAAATATCACCCCTGTTGCCGGAAATCCGACATACGGGATTGTACAGGCGCTGGATCTGGGCCCCGGGCTACAATTCTAACCGGATCCAGCGTCATACTCCTGAAACGGTCGAAGTTTTAAACGCGGTGTACGTGTAAGAAATAACAGCAACTAAGTCTTTCGTTTCCGGTTGCGATAATACAATCAGGCTCTGCAATAGTTGATTCTAATCCGCTCTTTATGTGTCCGGAATTTTCCAAAAAAACTTTTCTTTCGAGTTGACCGGTTCCGACCTGGCCGAAAACCTGCCGTCAATTCCGTTTTCAGATGCCCGCATTTACCAGTCCTCAGAATTGAAACGCTGAGTAGAGTCGCGACCCTCCGCCTCTTTACCTTATCTTTCCTTTCACGATCGGTTCTATGGGGTAGCTGTATCGGTGGATTTTACTGGAGATTTGAACTATGAAACTATATGTCGGAAACCTCAGCTATTCGTTGAACGAGGATTCCATACACGATCTATTTGTACCGTTTGGTGAAGTGGAGTCAGTAAAGCTGATTATGGACCGCGAAACCGGCCGCTCACGCGGATTTGCGTTCGTGGAAATGCCCAATAAAGACGAGGCATTGAAAGCCATGGGGGAATTGGCTCGCAAAGAAATCGACGGCCGTGCGCTGGTGGTAAATGAAGCCCGCCCGCAGGAACGTCGTTGATCGCTGACTGAAATCTGTGTCATCTGTCGCTTGCGGCAGGTGGCACTTTCTATTCTCTCTCGTTGTCTCCCCTTGCGGTTGTAAGTTGTTTGTTTGAATCCATTGTCGCCCGCCGCTATCGGTTCACCGTAAGACATCCTCCGGTGTCGCTCAGCGCTTGAACAGCCATACAACTCTGTCTTTTTTGCAACATCGATTAAAAAAAATTGCAAAGCTGTCACACTCCTTCACTCCATTGTGTCCAATCAGGAAACACACAAGGAGATTCTCATGCAAATTGCCAGTCGCATTCTGGCTACGATCGTAGCCCTTGAACATATATTCTTTCTCGTATTGGAAATGTTTCTATGGCAATCCCTCGGCGTACGCCTTTTTAAACTCGATCCGGATTTTGCGGCCGAATCGGCCCGTCTGGCCATGAATCAGGGATTGTACAACGGATTCCTGGCGGCGGGCATTATCTGGGCGGCGTATTTCATCAAAGATCGGACATTTCGTTTTCAGGCCCTGGTTTTCTTCCTCAGCTGTGTGCTGGTGGCGGGCATTTTTGGCGGCCTGACGGTGAAAATGACTATTATGTTCACACAGGGATTACCCGCTTTGCTGGCGTTGATTTTCACTTTTCTGGCGCGCAACAAAGCATAAACCCGGTCGGATCGGAATCTACAGGCCCGGTCGTCTTATTGAATTGTTCATGATTGTATTGTTTTTTTAGAAATTCAATGAGCACGGAAAACTCAAACGAACGTCGGTCGGTCGCCTTTGAGGCGGATGCGCGTCTGGTGGCGGCCGCTATGCGGGGCGACCTGGGCAGCATGGAGCAATTGCTCGGACAGGTACAGAATCGGATTTTCGGGCTGGCATTAAAGTTTCTCTGGAATACCCAGGATGCGGAAGACGCCAGTCAGGAAATCCTGCTGCGCATCATCACGCATCTGCATACTTTTCGAGCCGAGAGTACATTCAGCACCTGGGCCTTTCGCGTGGCGGTAAATTATCTTTCCAATGTTCGACGTTCCCGCATGGAACGTCGACGCATCGACTTTGCCGTCATAGAAAACGAATTGTCCGTCTCTCAAACCCGAGCTGACGGCGGCAGTCTTGAAGGCGATTTTGTAGAGCAGGTTGAATCGCATATGATGCTGGAGCATGTGCGCGCCGCCTGCACACATGCCATACTTCAGGCACTGGAACGCGAGGCCCGCATTGCCTTTATTCTGGGCGTGGTTTTTGAAATGCCCGGCCCCGAAGCGGCCTACGTTTTAAACATCACCCCGCAGGCGTATCGACAAAGGCTGCACCGGGCCCGTACCCGTATGGAAGCGTTTTTAACGCGCAACTGTGGTGTGATGAATCCCGACGCCGGCTGTCGCTGCGCGCGCCGGGTCGATTTTTGCACATCAAACGGCGTGTTAACGCAATATATTCAGTTGGCCGACGCTCTACGCAGCGATGGTAAGCTGGACGCCATCAATACGCATTACCGGCCCGATTATACAGCGGTGGGAAAGATGGCCGCCGTGTTTCGCAATCGAACCTGCGATGCGATGCCTGACCGTGTATTGAATCGAATTCGCCGGTTGTTTCATACGAATCAATTGCGCCTATTGCGTGATGTCGAGGATTCACACGACGCAAATTCATACAACAATTGAAGGCCTTTCCCGATGCGGGTTTGCACTTTGCGATATGGCGAGGCCTTGCCTTCAGCGCGTCGTTATTATCATTATCATTATCATTGATCCGCGAACATGACTATCCGTACAACTTCCAGACTCAAGTCCGAATATATTTCGGGCGGTATATCGCCATAGTCGGGATTGCGGATGGCGTTAATATACGTTTGATAGTCCGCATCCCGATAGCTCAAAATAAGCGCACCATCGTATGACGGCTCCAACGGATTCTGCGCCGATGCGTCGCTCGATTGCGTCGGCCAGACGTCGGCGTACAATTGATTAAATTGCACGCGGGAGAAGTTACTCCATTCAATTAATTCGGGCCGTATTTTATACAATTGTTTTTGCCAGCGGCCGTCCGTATCCCGATATCGTCTTTCAAGTTCGTTTGTCGATAACAGACTGATTTCACCGGGACGCACATGTAATTCCAGATAAGGATGATTCTGTCGGTCGCAATCGTGAACGACGATACGATTTGCGCCGGCGGCCCATTTGGGGATGCCGACGGTGCTGGTGGTAAACGAAAGAGGATTCACGTGCATCTCGACGTAACAATCGGTTTGCAGATCCTGAAACGCGATACGACGGCCATACAGGTTTTCAAAAATGGTTTCCGGTTGAATCAACATGAAGTAAGCGTCATCTAACCGAATCATTGAATCCTCGCTATGAATTGCGTCAACATTCGCTTTGATGATCGGGCTGTGCAGGGGATGCGGAACGGGATAGCGCACGGTCGTATCACTCATGTTATAATGCGGAACGGGACGGGTATCGCAGGTCGACCAAAAAGCGCCCACGGTCACAAGCAAGCATACATTTATAAAACGATACATTGGATTCATGCAAACAGATTATCCGGTTGTAAGTGTTTGAAAAAAGCAGTTGCTACATTAACTTATTACGTAATTTCAGGCAATAACTAAGCGCGCCGATTGATAGACTTGAGTGCTTGCGGGACGCTATTGGATCGGTTCCCGGAGTTGTTTTTGTAAGATCAACTGGTCCTGAACTCGCAGTCCGTTTTCAAATAACGGGGTCGGGTACACCTGCGTGAAAAAATCGGCCACAATGCGGACCAATCGGAATCCGGCTTTTTGATAGCAATGTAATGCGGCATAGCTGGTGGAAGCGGTGGCCACACTCAGCGTTTTCGCTCCACGGTGCCGGGCAATTTCCTCGGCTTCCAGCAGCAATCGGGAGCCCCAGCCCTGGTTTTGATGATAGGGCAGCACGGCAATTTGTGTAATTTCTATGTGGGCCTGCTCGGTTACCAGTACCATACCCGCCACCAGTTCCTCTTCTGAAAACAGGGCAAAGCATTCCCCGCGACGTACGTCGGCGAGGATACGCGACATGTCCGGGTCCGCCAGTTGCATTAGAGCCAGGAAATCGTCGGATTCGGAATAAAAATCGGTCGGTGGAGTAATGGATTGGATTTGAATCATGCGTACGGTTACGTATATGTGCTAATAAAATATACCGCGGTGCTGTTAATAATCTTCAGATCGAAGGCCGGACGGCGTTTACGCTTCCCGATGCGCGTCACCGAACAGAAATTTTTGGACGGTGTTCACATCCCAATCGACTTCCCGGGCAATACGATGTGCCTCATATCCCGCACGGTGCAATTCCAGAATGCGATCCTGAGCCAGGTGGATGGCGTTTAATGTTTCCATTTCCTCCGAACTCAGGTCTTCAATACCGCACATTGGAAGCTCGTTTATCCATTCGTTTTATGCCGCACCCGTCTGTCGATTCGGACCGGAACGCTTTTTGTATAATCGGCGCTCGCGCATGTTATTAATCCGAATAAAAATACCGCAATCAGTAATTAGACTGTTGTGAATCGTCATGGGTTATGGCCGAATCTTCCAGTCCCAGTTCCTGTTGTCGCTGACGGGCCATCTGACGCACATGATGAGCGAACTCGGGATAGTCTTCAATCACATTATTAAACGTATCTTGATCCAGCGTATACAGATCGCAGTATTCTACCGCCCGGACGCTGGCCGTGCGGGGTTGTTTTAACAGCAAAGCGATCTCTCCGAAGAAATTGCCCTCGGTCAACATGGCGTATACGGTCTTGCCGTCCTCGGCAATCACTTCTACAGAGCCGCGAATAATGAAAAACATGGTGGAACCGGATTCGCCTTTGCGAAAGACATAGTCGCCCGGTGTGTACACCGCCGGTTGTAATTTTAATACTAACTGGCGAATTAAATCGTCGCTGGCGCCCTTGAAGATGGGCACTTTTTCAATCACATCCCGATTGAGATGCAACGCCACTTTCATTTTCAGGGGCGGCGGCAGGTCGGTAATTACCTGGGCTTCATCATAGCCGCGGCGAGATTCCCACAGGTATTCGTAATAATTGCGAATATTTTCCTGAATATCTTCGGGAATTTTGCGAAAACGCATGAAGGTATTCACCTTCTCCAGCTTATCCAGATACTGGGCCCGGGCAACATCGACGTTGGCCAGCAAGCTGGCAATGTTACCAATGACATAACCATACATGCCGGCTCCCAATATCTCCAGCAAAATTGTATACAGGGTCTGGGCGTTCGTCTTGGGCGTTATA
>JAGRMX010000074.1 GCA_020441025.1 Leptospiraceae bacterium | reverse complement strand
AGCGTATACTACAGTCATTTCAAATGCTGTCGCAATCGTATAAGTGATTTTCCGGCCCTGTCACAATATGTGCGGCGTCTGTATGCGTACTCCGGCATCGCCGAAACGGTGCATATGGATCACATTAAAGAACACTATTTCTACAGCCATGGGAACATCAATCCAACGCGCATTGTACCGGTCGGTCCCGAACTGGATTTCATGCGATAGACATGTATAGTGCGTTAAAATCGCATTTAACAAATAATCATTCCGGCATGCGGTCATGTCGATTCCGCCGGTAACATATGGACGGTCTTTCGGTCATGAACCTTCGGTGGCGGCATTGTAGGCGGGATTCATGCGCTCCAGTATGGGATTCGCCATGCTGTCGAACAGGAATCGATTGGCCAATAAAAGAGTAATCATGAGGGTGATCATGCTGGAAGTGAAAATCGAAACCATGATCATTATTTGATATTGCACGGCCTCGATGGGAGCGGAGCCTCCCAGAATCTGGCCGGTCATCATGCCTGGTAATTTGACCAGGCCGAGGGTGGCCATGGTTGCGATGGTCGGTTGGAACGTGGATTTCAACGCTTCGCGAATAAACGGACTGCGCGCTTCACCGGGCAACGCTCCGCATGCCAGGTAATGACGGTAGCGCACCAGATGGTCCTGAATACCGCCGGTATACGTGCGCAATCCGATGATCGAACCGGAGAGATTGTTTCCAAGGATCATACCGCTGATGGGTATCAGGTAGCGGGCGCCGAAGGGATCCTGTAAATCGATTACCCAGCGCAGGAAAATCCAATCCGTCACCAGAGTACCGGCCAGCATTCCGGCAAACACCGGCAGGACGAACCAACGACGGGACACTTCCGTTCGACGAACAGTGGACGCGGTAGCAACGCCGGCCATAACTACAACCCACCCGATGTTAATCCAGGCCCGGTCGTAATCGAAGAGGTATTTTAAATATGTGCCGATTAAAATCAATTGAACCGTCATGCGCAGGATGGAAACCAGGGCGCTGCCGACCAGGCCGGTCTTATGCCGGAACAAATAGTACACCGGTATGACCAGCATGAGATAGCCGATGGCCAGATGTTCCCACGCAATCGATTGTGCTCCCATCAGGCGCTCCTCCGGCGCTTACCGTGAGAGTTACGCGCTTTAGACTTTTTTCCCGTTTCAATTACCGGATGACATTTCCGAATCCATTCACGGTCATGCGAAACACTTAGAATTGTTTTGTCCGGCGCGGAGAAAACCAATCGCAATACACGCCGCCGCGCTTCCGGATCCAGAGCGGAAGTGGGTTCATCCAGCAACCACACGGGCCGATCCAGTAAATAAGCGATTAAAATGCCAATGCGTTGTCGCTCTCCGCCGGAAAGCTGCGAAACCCGTTGTGCAAGAATGCGCTTCTCCAGACCCAGTTTATCAAGTGTCGCACTGATGCGGTCCGCATCCGGCCGGCGTTGTTGGTTCGCCCGAAATTGATAAGGCCTATCGATGGCTTCCTGTACGCTGCCTTCGTCATCGAAATCCTGGGGCGTGTACGCAATCAGTTCGCGTACGCTTTGAATATGCTCATTATCCACCGGAACATTGCAGCAGCGAATACTGCCGCTCTGCAACGGAATGAAGCCGGCGATGGCGCGCAATAAAGTCGATTTGCCCGCTCCGGAGGGGCCGACAATCACCGCCCGGTCGCCGGTCTGGATGGTGGTGCTGAAATTTTCCAGCAAACAGCGATTGGCCAGCTGAATGGATACTCGGTCAAATTCGATCATACTCTGGGAGATTGTATGCAGTGAATATCGGATGACTTCTAAAGAATCGCGCTCAGTTCGGCCAGCACGCGATCATTTTGCTCCGGTCTTCCGATGGTAATGCGCAGCGCTTCCAATCCATACGAAGTCAAATCGCGTACGATAATGCCTTTGCGCAACAGATTATCACAGATTTCACGCGCACTGCGATTGTGAATTTTAACCGTAATAAAATTGGTATAACTATCGAAATAATCGTAATCCAGTTTTTGAAACAACTCTTCATAACGGCGCATCTCGGAAAAATTGGACTCGCCGCATTTCTGAACGAAGGATTCATCCTGTAGCGCTTTGACTGCAGCCAGATAGGTCAGGTTCGTGAGATTAAAAGGCGACCGCAGGCGATACATCCAGCCGATCATTTCTTCCGGACCGATGCCATAGCCGACCCGCATGCCGCCCAACCCGTACGATTTGGAAAAAGTGCCGGTATATAATACGTTGGAAAACTCTGCCAGCAGTTCCGCCGGTTTGATTTCCCTTTGTGTATCACGCACCCGGGCGAAATCCATATAGGCCGCGTCTACCAGAATCATGGGCGTCTCGGCTTGCGAAGTGAGCGCGTTAATCCGACGTATGAACGCGAACACTTCCGTTGCCGGCGGGCAATCTCCGATGGGATTGCATGGTACACACAGGAATATCATACGAATAGGCGCCGCGCCGGTTTTCTGCTGTTCCGCGTTGCGGGCATACAACTCGTAAAAGGCGTCCATTCGATGTTCAATGGTATCGGTGACCATTACCTGCGCGCCGCATAACTGGCTGTATATGCGATACATGGCGAACGTGGCTCGATTCAACAATACGGCGGTGCCTGGGCGCAAAACCGTCCGGGCCGCAAATTCGAGCACCTGGTCGCTTCCGCAGGCGGGGATTATGTTCTCCGGGATTACGCCGTACTTGCGGGCCAATCCCTGTTTTAAATCCGCGTAGCTATCGTCCGGATACTGAGACACCCGGTGCAATTCTTCCGCAATCGCTTCCATTACCAGCGGGCTTGCGCCGTAGGGATTCTCGTTCGATCCCAGTTTGATAATTTCCTCCGGGCGCAAACCATATTCCCGGATCAATAGCTCCAGAGGTTTGCCGGGCTCATAGGGCGGGACATCTTGCAATTCGGAGTTGAAGTTCATAGGGATTGGATTTTACCATCGGATAACAGGCAAGGTGCAGTGCGCGCCTCTTTACGAGTATGCACACAGCAAAAAACCGGGTGGGTGCTACGGGACGAATATACATCCCGCTCTGAGTGATGGATTGGCCGGGCTCAGCCGGATACGTCGATAGTTAATTGCCGCGGGGCAAAACACTGACGCGCTTTTTCTGACGATTGATATGTTCGAAAGTTACCACACCATCCGCCAGCGCAAAAAGCGTATGATCGCGTCCGACTCCCACATTCACACCGGGATGAATACGGGTACCACGCTGGCGTATAATAATACCGCCGGCCAGAATGTCCTGCCCGCCATAGCGTTTCACGCCCAATCGTTTGGACTGGGAATCACGACCGTTTTTTGTGGAGCCACCGCCCTTCTTATGTGCCATCTTCAATCTCCCGGTAATGCGCGCGTCGCCATTACTCTGTGTAAGCCTGCTCTATTTTCACTCGCTCGGGATGCTGTCGGGCAATCGATCGCAATCCGAGCAATGTACTCGCAAATAATAAATCCGTCTGTTCGTCCGCTTCTTCCAGCTGAATCGTCAGTAATCCCGTGTCGCGTCTGGTGGTCGGTTGTTTTCCCAGCAGGATTTCCAGACTGTTGGCCAGATTCTCTACCAGAGTGGACACTGCCGCACACACTACGTCCTGACCGGGATCAGCCAGCAGGGCGTGTCCGTGAGCTTCCATTCGAACAATCCGGTGGGCCGTATTGGCTTCTACCCGGATTAGAATCATTCGCCCAATTCAATCGCCGTATGCGATCTCAGCCCTTGATTTCCACCACCTGCAACTTTTGCAGATTCTGGCGATGCCCCCATTGTCGGCGGTACCCGGTGCGGCGCTTATAACGAAAAGCCCGAATCTTCGGTCCGCGTACATCGGCCAGGACCTTGAATTTTACGTGAGCGCCATTAACCAGCGGTTTGCCCACTTTTACATTGGAACCGTCCGCAACCAGCAGAACGTCGGTGCAGTTAAACTCTTTCCCGGCATCGTGACCGGTGAGCTCGGCCAGAATAACCTGGTCCTTTTCCACCCGGTGCTGGTGACCGCCCAATTTTATATATGCATGCATTTCCGGGGCCTCAACCTGTGAATAGTCAGATAGCCATTTCAGGGATGTGCATAAGGCTGTCAAGTGCGATGTATGGCAGTAAAGCGCGGATTCCGGCTGTTTCCACTGTATAAGCCATTTCAACCATTTCAGGGAATACAGGTCACTGAATTAGAACTTTTAACCCCGACGCATCAGGAATTTTTCCAGATACTCCGTGATGTCCTGAATATTGCGATTTACCATCCGTTTGAATTCGGGCGGAATATTCTGTGATTTAATGACCCGGTAATAATTCAGGGCGTTTTTGAGCATTTTGCGCCGCGTGAACTCCTGTGCTTTAACCAGCATGGGTTTGTATTTATAATACGCGTACTCCATGGTATGGTAATCCCGGCTTAATTTAAAAGAATCCGGAATGCGGGTGAAGTCATAAGTCAATGTCAGGAAGGGCGCATCGTCTTCTTCAGGCGGCTTTAGCTCCAGTACGCCATGAATTTCCTGCGGTGGTGGCTTGGGCTCGTCCGAGACTTCTTCTTCAAAGGGCTCTTCGCCCAATTCCGGTATGGAGTCGGCTTCTTCCACCCCATCCGAGAGTCCCATTTCACCCGCTCCACCGGCGCCATCTTCCGCTTCTGAGGCAGTAGCCTGGATGGCCTCCGGTTCGGCCAGATAGGGATCATCGGCGCGGGGTAATCCTATCGGTTGCAGGTCGGGCGGAACCAGATCCATACGGGCCGGCGGTTTTTCTCCGGGTTCTTCCTCTTCCGGTTCCGGCTCAGGTTCAGGTTCTGGCTCCGGTTCATGTTCTGGTTCTGATTCGGGCTCCGGCTCCGGCTCAGGTTGCTTCGCTTCAGCGGGCTTTTCTGGTTCTATTTCCGGCTTTTCATGAATCGGTTCCGCCTGGGCACCCTGTAGCATTGCCTCGATTGGAATCCGAAATGCCGGTTGAGAGGGCTGTTCTTTCTTCTTCAGCCACTCTTCCAGAAACTCTTTGCGTTTTTTATGTTTTTCCAGGCGTTTCAGGAACTCATCGCGCTCTTTGAATAGATCCTTCTTTCGGCGTTCAATGCCGGAGCGGCGGTCTTTGCGTTTTGCGTCCTGTTTACGGCGGTCGATACCGGTCCGTCGATCCTTGCCGGAACGGCGATCTTTCAGAGGTAGATTCTTATATTTCTCCCACTCCCGATCAAAATCCGCGTCGGTCCACCCATCAGTGATAAGGCGACCTTGCTCATCGAATTCGAAACCGGGGGGCAATTGTTCGGAAGCCCGGGCCAGCTGATCGGCCCAACCGACGCTTACTATTTCGCCCATTGCCGGAATAGACACATGCGGAATGGACGGTATGGCATGAGCCGCCGGGCTCCCACTCGCCGCACCCTGCGGGGCAGCCGGAGCCATACTGCCGGCGGGCGCCGCCGAACCGGTTGCTTCAATCGGTGCGGTTCCGGTGGAAGGGGTGCTCGGAGTCGAAGGTGCATCGGCCGGTGACGGAGTGCCGACACTTCCCGGCATAGCCGGTGCCGTCGGAGCGGAATAGCTGATCGCGGGGGCGCTCAGATGAGCCATGGCCTGGGATAGTTGCTGGACCAGACCTTCCGAAATGGTTTTCAGGCTTTCGTTCAGGTTTTCAAGAGCAATGGCCTGGGTAGTCAGCGGAATGACAATCTCGGGAAATTGGAGGGAATCGTCTTCCTGGTCAATGCCGCTCAGCCAGCGCTTGATATCCTCAATATTGATTTCGATTTTTTCGGTAATATCTTCATCTGGAATACGCCGATTGGTGCGTTCGAAAATCTCCAGCGCTTCCTGCGCCTTCTGTTTTTCCACCAGCGCGTCGGCGCTGGTCAGGGCCCGGCGATGATGCGCGTACCGGGAGGAACGCGCTATGATTTGATCGGCGTTGAAGGTTACCTTGAGCGGCTTGCGGCGCAGGGGGCGATCTTCCGGTTGTTTTTTTTTCCGGTCCGCCTCGTCGCCGGTAACCACCTGACCGGGAACACTGGCGGGCGCGTGTTCCATGGCTTTTTTTAGATCATCAAACGGTTTGCGTCCGCCCAGAATGACCGGCCGAGATACATCACTTTCGGCGCCTCCGCCGCCGGCTCCGGGCAAGTCGGGGCTGGAACGCGGACCGCTGCCGGACCGATCATCTTGATTGGCATCATCGGCGTCCTTTTCCCGGTCGCCCATGGTGGCCCACAGGCCGACCCCGGCCGCCAGTCCTCCAAGCAAAAGTAAGAGTAAGAATTCCATTATTACGATCAGTCGAGCTACAGGTCACCCCGGCCGCGGCGTGGGTGTACACACCGGGCTCGGGGAACGGCTCCCATTGTAATATATCATCGTCTTCGGGAGAGGGCGATTTTACCGACCGGACCCCGTACCTGCACAGATGACGATAAAATCGCCAATTGTGGGCCTGATTTCACCCGCTTCCGGTCAACAGCTATTCACCGGTGGACATAACACCGGGTGGAAAGGCTGGACCGGTTCCGAATGCACGCCAGAGTGCCCCATGGCTTTGCCGGTAATCAGACTGAATCCAAAACTGGAAGGAGACCTGGAATTCAAAGGGCGTACGTACAGCGTGCCGTTTGCATTGCCGGGCGATCTGGTTCAGTTCCAGCTCAAACGCCGGGGTCGCAAAACAAAATTCCGGGTGGTGCATATCGAACGCGGCTCCTTCCCGGTTTCGGATATTGAAACGGTCACTCCATTCTGTCCTTATTTTGGAGATTGCGGCGGATGTCGCGCCCAGCACATCAGTTACAGGGAGCAGGTACGAATTAAATGCACTCCGGTTTTACGAACACTGGCGGATCGCTATCAGCTAAACGACGTGACCCCGCTTGAAGCTCCCGACGCGCGAGACTATCGCAATCGCATGGACTTTGCCGTGAACGCCGGCACGATAGGCTTGCGACCGGCCGGTGAGTTCGGCCGATTTGTGGATATAGATCGGTGCGAGATTCAGAGTGAACGGTCCAATGTTCTGCTACAATGCAGTCGCGAATTGCTATTTGAGTATCCGGATGTCATGTATGCACGCGGTACGGAAACTACAGATGGCAAAGCGGCATCGGTTACTGATGCACAGTCCAAGGATTCGGCCGGGCTTGAAAATGATTCCGTGGATGGCATGGCGCCGCCCGATGCGATTCTCCCCGATGCGGGAGTTTTGAAATACATCACCATCCGCAGCGGCGCCGAATCGGGTGTGGTGATTTTTACAATTGAACCGAATGCTTCTAATTACGCGCGGGAGCGCTACGGTCTGTTTGTTGCCGACTATAAAAAGATTTTAAAAAATGAGTTCCCTGAGTTTTCGCTGGTGGAATGCGACTGCGCCGCACCGGCGGACTTATCGGTTACTTCTAATGGCCGGGTATTGCTCGGGCAGGGCGCCTATACGGAACGTCTGGGCGGCCGTGAATTTCAGGTACCATATGACGCGTTCTTTCAACCCAATCCCGCCGCGTTTGATCTGCTGTTAAAATGGTGTCGGGAGCGTCTGGCGGATGTGCTGGACTCATCCGCACATTCTTCTTCGGGCGCGCCCGATCAACCGGCCGCCACTCTGCTGGATTTATTTTGTGGAGCCGGTGTGCTGTCCGCAATACTGACCGATTTTTTTCCGCATTCTTTTCAACGGGTGATCGGCATGGAATCCGTTCCTTCCGCCGTGGAACGCGCGTCGCAAAACTTCGCTCACTTTATGGGCGAAGCGCAATTTCACTGTGTTGATCTCTTCCAGCCGGACGATAAACAGCGCGAATTATTAAGGACCGCTTTAGGCAATCCGAATCTGGAACTGGTGGTTATGGATCCGCCCCGGGCCGGCCTGGGTAAAGTGGTCTGTGATTTGATTCGGGCGGAAAGTCGGGCGCCTTATATCCTGTATATATCGTGCAATCCCGAGTCGCAATTTCGAGACCTGGAACAGATGGACGATGCCTATGAGGTTATAGCCGCTCAACCGGTGGATTGTTATCCGCACAACGCTCATCTGGAGCAGGCCGTGCTGCTTCAACGCCGCGGTTGAATCGTACCCGGTCGGCAATTCAATAACGAATAACTATAACCGATCACGTCCAATCGCGTTCGGTTCCAATTATCTGGACGCATATTCGGGCCGCATTTTTGGCTGAATTTGACCGTGCCGATCCGGGCCGGTCAATTGCGACAGAACAGGGTGCGATCTTCCACCGAGCAGTTCTGATTGCGATCGTCGCGTTCGTCGCGTAGCAGAACGCCTTCACCGGTGTTGCCGTTTTCTTCGAATTTACCTTTTAGCTGAGTACCGTCATGCCAGCGATAAATACCCATGCCTTTAATGTTGCCATTGTCAAACTCGCCTACATATTCATCGCCATTGGCGAATATATACTTGCCGAATTGATGGCGACGGCCGTTTAAGAATTGGCCTTCATAGCGATCGCCGTTGGGATAAATCAATTTGCCGGGTCCATGACGTTGCCCGTCTTTGAAACGACCTTCGTAGCGCGCTCCGGTTTCGTACACATAGATGCCTTCGCCGTTGGAGCAGTTGCCTTCGATGCAACCCTGGCCGCTCAATGCGGAATTGCCATTAGCGGTGTTGGTGCTCCGATTACCGGTCGTGCCATCGGCTCCGGATTGAGCGCTGCCGTCTTCGTTCGCTCCGGCGGTTTCCCCGGAGTTTTGAACCGAGGAACAACCGACATACGCGGTCAGAATTAAAATGAGAACGAGGGAGATGTGCATCCGGGTTTGCATGAGAGCTCCTTACGACCGTAGCGTCACACACTCACAGGGAATTGCAATTCATTACGGATTGAACCGTGTGAGTATATGATTAAAGTTTCGTATGGGAAATATACCAATCTAAAGCTTACTGGAATCGCTTTTAATGTAAATCACATGTTCGGGCCATATTTCAGCCGTCGTTCACGCCGTTACGCCAGCGATATTTTTCGTACGGCGGGTCGACTTCGATGACTTCAACGTGCCCTTCCGCGATCAATTGCAGCAGCATGGCATGGATGGTGGCCAGCGCGGTGACATAATGACTGCTATCGCGGACTTTTTCGCCGATGGCCTGAATGACCAACTCGCTCAGGTCAAAATCGTTTTCTTTCAGACGACGCATCAGTCCTCTCTGCAACAGGGAAAGCGTCTTGGAAATGAGTTTGACGGCTTTGCGCGGATCTTCCGGTTCGGGACCGTGGGCCGGAAGCAAACGCTTGATGGGCAGTTGCATGAGCCGATTTAACGAGTTGTGATAATCCGCCAGGTTGCCGTCAATCTCCGCGTATATGGACGAGATGTTCTGTAATACCAGGTCGCCGGTGAAATAAACGCCTTCGCCCAGAATATAGGGCGTGAGGTGCCAGCGATTGTGGCCGGGGGTGTGAATGAATCCGATTTCGCGTCGCCCGATGGTGACCACATCGCCTTCGACCAATTCCACATCCATGCGCAGCCGCGGATCGATTTTCACTTCCTGATTTACGGAATTCAGAAAGCGGGCCCAGCCGGCGCGACCGCGATCCAGCTCCTTCTGTCGCACCGCACGATCCGCATGCGCTTTGTATATCAGCCGATCCATGGCGCGTTGATAAATGTGAATAAAGTTTATATAATCACCTACGGATTCCGCCATACCCGTCATGCCGTACAGGCGGGCGCGGCGCGCGTAGTAGCGCATTACAAGCGCCGCACTGATGTGATCGATATGTTCGTGCGTGTAGAAGATGTGCCGAATTTTTTTGAGCGATAGTCCGATGTGAGCCAGGGATCGTTGTAACATTCCCAGATTTTGCACATAGCCCGAATCGATCAGGGCCGGTTCTTCATCCCGAATGATGTAAACATTGTTATCCGCGTAAAAAGGCTGGGGGATTTCGATTTTAAAGAGATTTTCGCCGATTTCCTGTGCCGGTGGTATGTCTGAGTAGTGATGTACTTTCATTTGTAATTCATATCCGAGCGGTCGATCGAATTTTTACAGACAACTGGTGCGATTATAGCGCGAATGTCAGTCGCCCGGTTGTAAGTAATTGCGGCGAGACGATCATATATTAAAGACCGTCTTCGACTTCATGGCCGTGGTCATCTCAAATTGTGCGTGTGTTGACCATTAATGCAGAGCGGTGTTTGCTGCGAAGACTTTTTCCAGAATGCTCAAACCCTCGGCCGCGCGCTCCAGGGAAATATTCAGGGGCGGCATAATTCGGATGGTATTTTCGGCCGTGCAGTTTATCAGTAAGCCGTTTTCGCGACAGGCCGTTACTACGTCGGCGCAGGGTTGGTTCAGCTCGACGCCGATGTGCAATCCGATTCCGCGCACATCCACTACGCTTTTGTATTTGCTCTTCAAGGCGTTCAATCGCTGGAAAAAATAATCGGATAGAGCCGGAATGTTTTTTAGAATGTCCCGGGTCATGATGATTTTGACGGTTTCAAACGCGACTCGCGTGGCCAGATGACCGCCGCTGAAAGTGGAACCATGTTGCCCGCGTTGTAAATAATCGCAATAGTCTTCGGCTACCACAATTGCACCGATGGGAAAGCCGTTGCCCAGGCCTTTGGCCAACGCCATAATGTCGGGAGTGATTTGATAATTCTCGAAGCAGAACAATTTGCCGGTTCGGCCGATGCCGGTCTGAATTTCATCAGCTACCAGCAAAACGTCGTATTCATCGCACAATTCCCGGCAGCGTCGCATGAAGGCCTGGTCCATGACGTTTATGCCGCCTTCGCCCTGAATCAGCTCGATAAACAAACCGCACAGGTTCGTACCGTTCTCTTCGAATTCTTTTTCGAGTATATCTATGTCGTTGCGCGGTAAATAAGCATGATCTTCCGGTCGCAACAGGGGGCCGAATCCGGAATGGATTT
>JAGRMX010000743.1 GCA_020441025.1 Leptospiraceae bacterium | reverse complement strand
TCAGATGAATGACCTCTTACTCAGCCTTAGCGCTCTTAAGGCTAAATTGCAGTTGAGTGCCCACATCAGGCGTGCTGTGCATCAGCAGCCGTCCGCCGAGCTTGCCCACAAAGGCTTGGGCAAGGAATAAACCCAATCCCAGGCCATACACCTTGGGGTCGAGCTGGTAAAAGGGCTGGAAGACATAAGCTTGTAGCGTCTGCGGAATGCCAATGCCCGTATCGGTTACGGTGATGTCCACCCGCTCTTGAATGACCTGCGCGGTAATCGTGATGTAGCCTGAGCGGGTGAATTTGGCCGCATTGTCAATCAGGCTGGTCATGATGTGCAGGAACGTCTCTTCGCTGCCACATACCAGCGGCAGATTGTCATCCAATTCCCAGTGAATAGGCACGCGGCTTTTGACCACGACGCAATCTGGCTTTAAGACGCTGCCCAGTGCGAAGCGGCTGCCCTCTGTATCTGGCAGGGTATCCAGTGTGATAGAGGCATAATCGGCC
>JAGRMX010000742.1 GCA_020441025.1 Leptospiraceae bacterium | reverse complement strand
CCCAGATATTTCACGATCATCACGATGAAGAACGTTACGAAGATCCAGACCGTGAAGTGCTCTTCGCCCAGAGCCAGGGCGCGACCGATCAGAATCGTATAGGTTGTGAGCGCAACCGCGTGCATGAGGTTTGTGATGGAGTTGAGCATGTGCCGGGACGTGTTACGGTCGTGCGGGGGAGGGGCAACATAAAAATACCGTTGACCCAAAAGCCGCCATTCCTACCCTGTCCCGCGGTCGAGGCGTTAGCTCAGTCGGTAGAGCATTTCCCTTTTAAGGAAGTGGTCCAGGGTTCGAATCCCTGACGCCTCAAAGGGTAGCGCCGAAAATAGCAATGCCCGGCTCTTATTTCTTGACGGCCACGCGCCACTCGAAATAGGACAGGCCCGAAAGGGAAAAAGAGTAAACGTCCCGTTCGTCTAGCGGTTAGGACTCTGGATTTTCATTCCAGCAACAGGGGTTCGATTCCCCTACGGGATGCATTCAAGGCGAGCTCAGGCTCGCCTTTTG
>JAGRMX010000741.1 GCA_020441025.1 Leptospiraceae bacterium | reverse complement strand
GAGATGAATATGTTTCTATTGAACATCTTCTGCTAGCCTTGCATGAAGGAAAGGATACAACCGCCAGTCTGATGAAGGACAGCGGGATCGTGGAGAAGGAATTGCGCGCAGCCATTACAGAGCTTCGCAAGGGAGAGAAAGTGACCTCAGCCGGTCAGGAAGATACCTACAACTCGTTGAATAAATACGCGAAAAACCTCATCCAACTGGCCAAAGACGGCAAACTGGACCCGGTGATCGGTCGCGATGAAGAGATCAGAAGAGTACTTCAGATCCTGAGTCGCAGGACCAAGAACAACCCAATTCTCATTGGGGAGCCGGGTGTGGGTAAGACAGCCATTGCAGAAGGCATCGCACATCGTATTCTAAATGGTGATGTGCCTGAGAACCTGCAGAGCAAGCAACTTTTCAGTCTGGACATGGGAGCTTTGATCGCCGGAGCGAAGTATAAGGGTGAGTTCGAAGAGCGATTGAAATCGGTGGTGAAGGAAGTGCAAAGCAGCAATGGTGA
>JAGRMX010000740.1 GCA_020441025.1 Leptospiraceae bacterium | reverse complement strand
GATTTTTTTTAAATTCGTGCGGAGGCCATCTGGATTCTCTACACGCCAATGAAACCATCATCGCCATTGCCACGCCTGCAGGGCACGGCGCTGTCGGCATGGTTCGCATTTCCGGACCGTCTACTTTAGATGTTCTGAAGCGTTTTACTCGTTTGCCCGACCAATCCCACGGTCCCGCGTTCACAAAGGAACCACGTCGGCTCTATTATTGTCAGCTTGTAACCATAGAAAATCAAATTCTGGATGATGTACTTGCCGTGTACTACGCCGGTCCGCGCTCTTATACCGGAGAAGACCAGGCGGAGATTTTTCTGCACGGCAATCCGTTACTTCTGCGTCGTTTTGTGAATACGGTGCTGGACGCCTTCGGAGACGCGAACGTACGACCCGCCGGTCCCGGCGAATTTACGCGACGCGCGTATCTGAACGGCCGTATGGATTTAACCCAGGCGGAAGCCGTGCATCAGATCATCACCGCGCGCAGTGAACTGGAACTGGAAGCGGGTCGCAA
>JAGRMX010000073.1 GCA_020441025.1 Leptospiraceae bacterium | reverse complement strand
CTGAGTGTTATACTGATGTTGCTCTTTCTGGTGTTAGCGGTCGAACGAGCACAGCATGGATATCAACCGGCCTTATGGCTGCTTATTTCGCAAATTCTGACTCTGACGTGCACGGTGCTCTTCTTCTTATTGGGCCATGGATTGATCGAAGCGAACCTGCTGACATTAAACAGCATCCGCGTTGCCACTATCCAGCAAATCATCCTTTTCTCACTGGCATTAACTCATCGGCTGCGCTTCACCGAACGACATTACCATACTAAATTGGAGGATAAGGTAAATGAACGCACCAATGAGCTGGCGGAGCTCATCCAGGTGTACGAAGTACAGAACGACCTACTGCTGCGCACAACCCAGGACTTGCAGGAAAACGAAGAAAAATTTCGAGCATTGGCCCATTCCGCTTATGATGCGGTGCTTTTACTGACCAATAACGGTCTCATATCCTTCTGGAATCGAGCCGCGCAGCAGATGTTCGGCTATACGGCCGACCTGGCCCGGAATCAAAAATTTTTACAATTGCTGATTCCGGAAGAGGACCAATCGGAATTGAAAAATAGATTTCAACAATACTTTCGGGCGGATGGAATCGACCGAACCGGCGAGACATTTGAATCGCGGGCTAACAGAAAAGACGGGAGCATTATAACTATTGAGATATCCGTCAGCAGTATCCAGTTAAAATCCGATTGGTTGATTGTCGCGGTCATACGCGATATTTCAAAGCGCAAACGGGAAGAACGGCAATTGTTAGAGGCCAAGAAAACGGCCGAGGAAGCCACCCGCGCCAAGA
Source organism: Leptospiraceae bacterium (assembly GCA_020441025.1). GTDB lineage: Bacteria > Spirochaetota > Leptospiria > Leptospirales > Leptonemataceae > JAGRMX01. The sequence continues at coordinate 10,173 of JAGRMX010000073.1, read as the reverse complement.
GCGAATTTCTGGCTACCATGAGCCATGAAATTCGCACTCCGTTAAATGCCGTACTGGGTTTCACCGACCTTTTGCTCAAAAGCAATCCGCCTGAGTCGCAATTGCAGTACTTACAGATCATACAATCGCGCGGTATCGATTTGCTGACCATCCTGAATGATACGCTGGACCTGTCCAAAATTGAAGCGGGCAAGATGGATATGGCGCCCATGGCGGTTAATCTAAAAGAACTGGTGGACGATGTCATCCGCACCATGCTGCCGCAGGCGGTAGCTCGCAATCTGAGTTTGTTTTGTGAAATGGATGCGGACGTACCCGAGCATGTGCTGCTCGACCCGGTGCGCGTGCGACAGATATTGATGAATTTAATCAATAACGCTCTTAAATTTACCGAAACGGGAAGTATTTCCGTGCATGTGGATGTGGGTCATCCGGAAATGCTGCCCGATGCGAAAAATCTCAGTGAAGACATTTGCATTCTGCATATAGCGGTAAGTGATACGGGCATCGGTATCAGTCCCGCGAAACAAAGCATCATCTTCGACGCTTTTGCCCAGGAAGACAGCTCCACCACCCGCCGATTCGGAGGTACCGGTCTGGGATTGTCCATATGCAGCAGCCTGATTCAATTGATGCGGGGACGGATATGGTTGCAAAGCGAACCGGGTAAAGGCAGTACATTCGAACTGGCCGTCCCCGTCGATATGGCGGCCACCAGGGATGCACTGACCGGGCTCGCCGCCACCGGAGGACAAAACGATGCGACCGATGAACCCGTCGGATTGCGTATTCTGGTTGTTGAAGATGAACCCGTCAATCGGCTGCTGGCCGGCAAAATTCTGGAAAACATGGGGCATCACGTCTCGGAAGCATCTGACGGTCATACCGCTTTGCAGATGATTCAACACAATGTTTTTGATCTGATTCTGATGGATATGGAAATGCCCGGAATTGACGGATATGAAACCAGCGTGCGAATTCGCATGTTGGAACTGGAAAAAAATCTCGCACGCCAACCCATATTGGCGGTTACGGCCCATTCTTCCCAGGAGACACGCGAACGCTGTTTGCGCGCGGGCATGGACGGTTATCTATCCAAACCCATTCACATTGACGCATTGCGGACTCAGATGCGCGCGACTCTGGAACGCGGTCAGACAGTACATAATTAATCAAAGGCCGTCGGCTTTCATACTGAAATGCACCCGGTATCGCTCGTGCGAAACGATACCGGGGAATGTTCTTCAAGACGGCTGGAATCAAAACACACGATCAAAACTATGCTGGATGTTCCGTTCTCTATCTCCACGGGGATTCATGTGTTTGATTGTGCCGGTGATGCTCCCCCGCACCGAAACCGGCGTCAGATCTCCGATCATTCCGCCATTAACGGAGAATCGCGCCACTTTGGAATTTTCCTCCACGCGCAAACTGACGCTCACATCAGCCGAACCGGAACGAAAGCTGCCATTGCGCGCGACCGTGAGTCCGCCGTTGACAGCAAATATTTTCCCCGCACTGGTTACGGTGAGCGTCGCGCCGGATTGGGTGAATTCAACGCTGGAACCGCCGCTCTGCTCAAAACGAATGTAACCGGATTGAACCGATATCCGATCATGCGGCCGACAGTTTTTAAAATCGAAAGTACGCACGCCGTTCGTAATTGTTCCCGATTTATTCATTGTGTCGGTGTACGTACTCAGATTCAAATCGGCGCTGAAAGTGTACGCAATACTGCCCCCGCCGGCGCATGTCAGCGAACCGGATGCCGTTACCGTTCCACTGGCATTAGCGTCGAGCAGCGCCTGCACTTCCGCCGTCACGGCTTCACGCAGGAGCAGGGGTTGAAATCCGGGGCTGTGTCCTTCTCCAATATGATCCTCGTAACCGGATTGATCGAAATCGCCGGTAAAGTTATCATTTGACGAGAGCAATTGCAGCGTCATCAATTCGTTTGCGTCACTATCATCCTCATTACCGGTACAGGCCGGCATGGTGCATAGCAAAGCAATCACCAGAACATTGTAGAACTTCCGTTTTTTCATAGGTTTCATCTCCTGAATCTAACATTGTGTTTATGGCCATGGCGCCTTATGCCCGTCCGTATCACGTCGGCAACTCAATTGCGCATTTCGACCGCGTTGTACATGTAAATAAGTGTCAACAGGTACAGTTCTAACCATAGAAATGATTGCCGGAATTGCGCATGCACCTCAAGCTATGTACGTCATGATTTTGCTCGTGGAAGATGATCCCAATCTGGCCCGCTCCATAATCGATTTACTGCAACTGGAGGGGGAAAGCGTACAGCACGTCGCAACCGTGACGGCCTGCCGTGAATTTCTGGATAACAACCTGGGAAATGTGGAAATCGTTTTGCTTGATTTAATGCTACCGGACGGCGACGGCGGCGAGATACTGCATTACATCCGGAGAGTTTCCGATACCACCGTCGTCGTAATGTCGGCCATCACGGAAAACGATCGGATGGTGAACTCATTACAGGACGGCGCCGACGATTATTTAACCAAACCATTCGAACCCGACTTCTTTCTGGCCAAACTGGCCAGCATCCGCCGACGGACCGACGCGCCGGGCGACATCCAAACCTATCGTTCTCTGAATGGTGACATGCTCACAATCGATTGGCATAGCCGATTGGTGCGCCGCGGGAATACGGAAGTTCAATTAACATCCAGTGAGTTCCACATATTCGCCTGCTTGTTGCGCAATTGGGGGCGCACCGTATCCAAAGAAAACCTGTACGAAAGCGTCAAGGGCAAGAAAATGATCAACGGAGATCGAGTGATCGACATGCATATTTCCCGATTACGATCGAGACTGGGGCTGCAAAAAGAAATTCAAACCGTCTGGGGCCGCGGTTATGTGCTGATCCGATCGAACATGAGTTGAGAATCATTCGACCGGCTGCCGAAACGATGGGATTGGAATAACTGGATTCAATGGACTCTCCATGAAAACTTATCAAAAGATCTTCCTGCTGTATTCATGTAGCCTGGGATTACTGGCAATTCTGACGGTCGCCTTCGTACAGGCGTCCCCCTTCGCCTGGCATAAAGCCGGTCCTTTGATATCGCCGGACATGCTGGTGGAGCTGCTGGATCAGCTCACACCCGAGCAACGGCGGAATTTTTACCATCGTAGCCATAAGACAAACGGCCTGATCTGGTTCGAAACTAACTCGAACAATCTTACCAATTCATCCGGTGGCCGCTTCGCGCTGAAGTTACCTTCACAACGCGATCCCGGGCGCGTTTATATTTTGCGCGCCGATATGCCGTTACGGCGGCGCTTTCATCCCGGTTTCATTGTCGCGCCGTTTATCTTTTTTTTAATGCTCGCTTCCGGCGCACTGATAGTGCGCGCATTAAAACCGTTATCAGATCTTACCAACGATATGCGCCTGTTCGGCGCCGGACGCGCCGAAATCCGTTATCGAGGACCGATGCGCGGTCAAGAAACTAAACAACTGGCCATCGCCTTCAATGATATGGCCGATCAGATCGATCAAGCCCGACAGCGTGATCGTCTGCTGCTGCGATCCATCACGCATGAGCTGCGCAATCCGATCATGGCTTTACGTTGGGGATTCGAATTGTATCGTCGTAATCCGGAGCCGGAGCGATTGCACCAGTTGGATAAAATCATCCATTCTCTGGAAAAGTCCATGGCCGAAGTGCGGATCGTTACCGATAGCATTATGAATAAACGCAATGAAGCGATCGAATACGAATCCATCGATCTCCGTGAATATCTACGACGTTTTATAGAAGAACAAAAACCTTTCTTTGCCCAACAGAGTAGACCAATAGAACTGGTTGCGGGTCCGGAACGCGCCCCGGCGGTCGTGCATACCGATTCGCTTTCCGTAATCTTAAAAAACCTGGCGCGCAACTTTCTCCAGCATGAACCGGAAAGAATCCCCATGCGACTGGAACTCAGACGCCTTGACGAAACCTGGTCTATTTGTGTGCGGACGAACATCAAAGGTCGGCTGATCGGTGGTGTGGCGCATAAGAATACTTTCATCCGACCCGCCGACTCCGCGACCGGCACGGGTATTGGCCTGTCGATTGCGGTGATGCTGGCGGAAAATATGGGCTGGCAATTGCGGCAAGAAGGTGGATTGTTGATCCTTCAAGCCAGGTCCGATGAAGCATGAGGCGACACCGATTGTCACCCGGGAGTTCACAGGCGACCGCTCATGCGATCGGCGGAATGATCCGGCGGACCGTACTTCTGTTCCAGTTCCGCCCAATGCGATTGGATTTGATTTTCATTTTCCGGACGCGTATGCCAGCGTCGATGTAACCAGTAGTAATCGCCCGGATGTTTACGCACCTGATTTTCCAGATGCTTCACCCAGCGATAGGTAAACTCGCGCTCCCATTCACGGGGATCATCCTTGCTGTTCCAGTTCGGCCGTTGAAACTCTTCAATTTCAAAATGCAGACGATCCTGTTCATCATAGTACGAAATCAAAAATAGAATCGGTACATCGGTCATGCGCGCGAACAACGCCGGTCCCTGATAGGTAGATGCCAGTTTTCCCAGGAAGGGAAAAAACTCACCCGATTTGCCGGCATCCTGATCGGAAATGAAAGCGACCAGTCGGCCTTTCTTTAATAAACCGAGCGCAATGCGCGGACTCTCGTCGGTATAAATCAATTTGATATTTTGCGTGGCCCGGGTGCGTTCCACCCAGTCGTTCGACCAGGGATTGGAATGTCGCTTGGAAAACACGTACAGATCGTTCTCGGTGACATGCGTAATGCCGACGCCCATGGTCTCCCAGTTACCCAGATGTCCCAGCACCAGAATGCCGCCCCGATCCAGCAACCGCGCGTGGGTCTCACGATCGGGATGATAGACAATATATCGATCCACAAATCGCCTGGTCATACGGGGCTCTTCGCAGAATTCGTTGATCATATTGCGCAGCACACGCAAATTATGTTTATACAATCGCGTTACATCTTCCGTCGGCATATCCGGAAAAATCGCGTTCAGATTGCCCTGAATGCGTCGACGAATGGCCGGGAAAATCAGCGCCAGAAAAACGGCAAACCCACTCAACACACGCGCGCGCAATCGAAACGGGAAGATGCGAAAGCAGCCGATGGTGAAACGCGCCAGCGAGTACTCAATAAAGCGTCGTACTGTGCGTTGGTTGCGCGGGGTGCGGGCCATAAGAATCAATTCCGAACACGGTATGATACCCGCGAAATATGCTTATCTGTCAATGTTTTTCAACACATCGGAACCAAATACCAACACAAGCGATCGCCGACAGAAATCGGAGCATTCGACAGTTAGCGCCAGTAAAGGCATTAGAAAACATACTTTTTTTATAAAATTGATTGCGAACCGTTCTGCATACGAATCGATTGAGCCATGGAACCGGAATCACAACAATCCTCGTTTAATACACAGTCAAACGTTTACAGCCCGGGAACGGCGGCTACGACGACAACGGCGCCCACCGGACCGATCACCCCGGGCAAAATTAATCTGGGCTCGGTGTTTGGAAACGCCTGGCAGGGTTATCAGAGCAACATGGGCGGTGCCATTGGCTGGACATTGCTGGCCGGTTTGATCTACATCCCCATTGTATTTCTGGAGCAAATCATCGTCGGATTGTTTGTGAGTACGCACTATCGCCTCGGTTTTACGGCGCTGGGTATATCGATAGCGCGGGGAAAACCGGATTTCAATTTTCAATTTAAACTGTTTTCGCGGTATTTCGGCATCTGGGGTGTGGCTATCCTGCATGGATTGATGCTGATCGCACTGGCGGTGCCCATTGCTGTATTTCCGATCCTCGCCGAGAACCAGGTAATCGAACAGGAATTGGGACAGATGCTTACTCTGGCCACGGCGATTGTGTTCGGCACTTTATTAATCTATTTTGTTTATCTTTTCTATCCGGCTTACTTTCATGTGGGTTTACAAAACCGGGGCGTCATGGAAAGTCTGGGTGCCTGCTGGAAGTCATATAAAGTAGAAGCATTGAAATTGTTTTTAATAATGCTGATCAGTGTATTGATTTTTTTTCTGAGTTTCACTCTGTTTATTATTCCCTCAATTTTTCTGGGGCCCTACGCCCTCGCATTGCAGGGCGAATCCATGCGTCAACTGATCGGTCTGGATGAAACCGATTCCGGTGTCGGCACCTCAGCGGTCAATTAAACGTACGCCGGATAAATGCGATCGACTGCCGTCGGCAAACTCTAATTGCGCATACAGGATTGTGCCCGCATTCGGTACGGCAAAAGGCAGCGGCGCTTCGTAACCGAATATGATGCTTCGCCAGCTGAGATGCGCATATCGACGCAGATCGGTCGGCGAGGGTCCGGCATGTAACGCGACCGGTTTCGTCTGCCCGCCTACCTGAATCACAATCGCACGCGCCCGGGCGCCACGCGGTTCGTCCGGCTCAAAGAGAGCGCTCATGTTCCATGGCGTTACGGTACTATTATCATTTATATCGAAGAGAAAATCCATGGTGCGCTCTTCGGTTTTTCCGCGAAGATCGCCATGGTCGGCTCCTACTTCAAGATGATAATGATAGCGATAGGGTACGCCTCTGAGAACCGCCTGTCGGCCCATGGCATTCATCCAGACCAGCGAACGCTCCAGGCGATTGCGTCCCTGCGCATCGGCGCGTTCACTTTGATTCAGATTCTCCGTACGTTCTACATCGCCGTCGCCCATGACCACCATCACCGGCACCTGTAAGGCTCGATCGATATTGAACCGAATATCCTCCGGCACACGACGATCGTGCCCGAGACCGTACGGATAGGTACTGTCTTCATCGGGAAACGTCCAGTAACCCGGCGCGGCAATTACGGCCCGGGCGACGGTTTCCGGATATGAAAGCAGGTAACGATGTACAAACTGCGCTCCGGCCGACTTACCATACAGGTACAGTCGATCGGTATTAGCGCCGGTTTGTAGATACACTTCTTTCAGTATGTTTTTCAAATGCAAATCCGCCCGGGGTGTTCCGCGAAAGATTGTTTGATAGTGAAACGTTTCTTTCGGAAAATAGGGCGCTACCAGGACCATGTGTTTGCGTTCGGCATATTCCCGGAACATATGAAAGTAGGTAATGGGATTGTAATCGGAGGAATGTACCGTGACGATCACCCCCGCTTCCAGATTGCCGAAATCCGGAGCGTACAACAGATGAGTGAAATCGCCCGGGTCCTTAAATTCGAAGCCACTCTCCTGTTTCAGAGCGCCGTCATAATAGAATCGCACTTTCCACGCGCCGGGTCCATGATCGTACAGACGCTGACTGGAAATGCGAGCGTACGAACCGCCATTGCTATCAGAATCGCGCGTATTACGATACACATGCGCAATTTCACCATTCGGTGCGATCCATTCATAACGATATTCCACACCCGCCCGATAATTCCGCCAATCAATACGGTACCAGACTCCGGGATCATATATGGAAAAAGGTCCGGATGCAGGATTGTCCCGTGCCGCTCCATCGGGCCTTGCGTTGTACAGCAACGCGCTTTCCACCCGGAAGGCGGCTTCCGTGTGAAGCGGACCCGTACAGAGACAAAGCAACGCAATCAAAAATATTAAGCGTTTACGAAAAGAAAGCATACGAAAAAATGCATGCTCAAATCATCCTGTCAAGTATATGCTGACATGGATTGGCCAACGGTTATGAACTGCGATCTTTAAACCTTCTTCTCTTCATCCGCCGGCAACGCCTGAAAACGAACGTACGTAATTTAATCCGCATGGCAATCGGCGGCTATTGATCCCTGCTTGCCTCCATTATAATTGCGGGCATGCATGAAGAAGATTGCAATGCGCACAACGTAATCATACTCGGCAACCAGTCATGCCGGATGGTACGCCCTCCGCGCGTCTGAATCGAATCCCGCATCTATATCAGGTCAACCGATGCGAACTGATTGTTGTGCCCGGCGGCATTGATTCCAGTAGAACGGATGTGAGTATATGCCTGAATAACATCGCCGAATTTCATGGACAGCCAGTCGCTCTCCTGCATCATCTGCCCAGCTTAAGATCAGGACGGGCAAAATGGGACGTAAAATCGGCAAATCACTCGGCATAGTACTCGGTATAATAATTTTACTGATTGTGTTCATCTTATTGGTTGGCCGGGGACCATTTGTCGACATACCGGCCGACGCTCAAATCGGCCGGGAGTATCCGGCGCCCGATGAAGATGAAGTGGTACGACGCACGACCGAACTTGTATTAAACTCTATAAAAGAACGTTATGCCGACGCGGATCGTATGTTGCGTGACGCGCATCCTTATTCTCACGGCTGCGTGCACGGCACATACACGGTAAACGCCGACATCCCGACCGATTTAAAACACGGTATATTCGCCGAAGCGGCCTCCTATCCGGTGTGGATTCGCTTTTCAAACGGCAGCGTCACACCGAAGCCCGATATCGAAGGCGATATCCGCGGCATGGCCGTTAAGCTCATGGAAGTACCCGGCGCTAAAATCCAGGATGATGAAAGCGGCACGCAGGACTTTTTATTAATCAGCAATCCGGTATTACCGGTGGGCGATCCGGGCGAGTATCTGGCGCTCTTTGAAGCGGCGCTGGCGCAGAAACCCATGAGCTACTTCTTTGGAGGCGCGCCCTGGAACTGGAAATTGAGCGCCTTCAAGCGAGTGTTGGATATTCGTACCAAAAAGATCCCGGGCATGCTGTGGATTCGTTATTGGTCGACGGTGCCGTTCAAACTGGGAGACGGCGCAGTAAAATACTCGGCCCGCCCCTGCGATCAGGAAGCGGCGACCGCTGCCACCGTACCGGAAGATCCATCCGAACACTATCTACGCGAGGGGTTGGCGTCGCATTTGAGTACACAAAGCGCCTGTTTTGAATTCATGATTCAGAAACAAATCGATCCGGTAGCCATGCCGGTAGAAGATCCGGCGGTAGAATGGGATGAGGATCAATCTCCTTTTGTGCCCGTGGCGCGCATTGAAATCCCGGCGCAAAACTTCGATACGCCCGCCCAGAATGAATTCTGTGAAAATCTGGCCATGAACCCCTGGCATGCCCTACCCGCGCATAGACCGCTGGGCGGTATCAATCGTGTGCGTCGCGTAGCGTACGATACCATCGCTCGCTATCGCATGGAACAAAATAGCGTACGACATACGGAACCGACCGGCAACGAACGCTTCGGGGAGTGACGCTGATAAAAAACGTAAAAAGTAAAATGCAAAGCGCGCATCATATTTATTGTTTTTCATCCGCGTCCAGATCGCGTGGACGCGGGTGATGACGATAATCAAATTTTTCATCCCGCAATGCGCGCACCAATCCCCAGCAAACGAAAATCAATACAATCGTCATAGGCAAGGCGGTAGTGATGGCGGCTGTTTGCAGTGCGGAGAGACCGCCGGCAAACAGCAGTACCGCGGCCACCGCGCCTTCCATCAACGCCCAGAAAAGACGTTGCGCCAACGGCGGATCCTGATGTCCGCCGGCGGTAATAATATCGATTACCAGTGATCCCGAATCGGAGGAAGTTACGAAATACGACGCAATTACTATAGTCGCCACCAGCGATGTAACCGTAGACAGCGGCATGTGTTCCAGCACGACATACAGCGCTTCCGGAATTCTGGTTGTTTCCGAAACGATGGAAGTCAAATCGATTCCCTCGCGCAAATCCATATACAGGGCCGTGTTACCGAAAACGGTCAGCCAGAAAAACGTCAACAACGTGGGGACCAATAAAACTCCCAGTATAAATTCCCTAATGGTGCGCCCGCGTGAAATACGCGCTACAAATATACCGACAAACGGCGCCCAGCTGATCCACCAGGCCCAGTAAAACAAGGTCCAATTCTTTTGCCAGCTCGCGTCCTGTTTGTAAGCCGCGTTCCAGAAGGTCAGTGTAATCAGACTCTGCAAATAATCGCCTGTATTTTGAACGAAAGAGCGCAGCAAATGCAGCGTATCGGGGCCGGCAAAAAATACGAAGAGCAATAACGCCGTGCCCAGCGCGATATTCAAATTACTCAACCAGACAATGCCCCGTTCCAATCCCGACACCACCGAAAGCGTCGCCACGAACGTTATGCCGGCAATCAGGTAATACAAATTCGGATTTTCACCGGCAT
>JAGRMX010000739.1 GCA_020441025.1 Leptospiraceae bacterium | reverse complement strand
TCGACGGCGTGGATTTGTTCATCCGCGAGTACAGCCTGATAATCGGTGTATGTAACCGGCACCTTCCATTGTTTCTGGCGGCGCTTCAATAAATCCGGGTCCGTATCACACAGGGCATACAGGCGAGCGTGCGGATTACTTCGATAACCGGGGATGTGCAGGTCGGCGATCCGACCGCAGCCGATAAGTGCGACATGTATTCTTTCGGCCTCTTTTTTCGATTTATCTACCATATATATAATCCCGGAGTATATTCGAAAGGAGAGCGCCTTGCTTCTGCGGTTGTTTTCACCCTTCGATTTCCCTTCGGGTGCCATATGGCCGTCAAATTGCGCCCGGGCGAACCAATTCTGCCCTGACTGCCTATTACACCGGAGTCCGGCAACCAGAAATCGATTCGGCTCCGAACCTGTTTCATATCATATATAGCCTATTTTTGCTATGCTATCATACCCTATCAGCAATTAGGACAAATACTTAAGTAGAGGCGTGAGCATCCACTCACGAATACTGCATCC
>JAGRMX010000738.1 GCA_020441025.1 Leptospiraceae bacterium | reverse complement strand
AAAAAACCACAACAGATCAAACTCCTTGGCGGTGAGAACCACTTCCTGGTCGTTAACCAAAACCTGACGCGTGGTGGGATTAACCGTAATGTGGCCAATGGTAAGCGGCTGGGACTGGGTGTCGACGGTCGCTTTACCGCTAACGCGCCGCAGCACCGCCTTGACCCGCGCCACCAACTCTTTAGGGCTGAACGGCTTGGTCACGTAATCGTCGGCTCCCAGTTCCAGGCCGGTGATACGGTCGGCTTCCTCGCTCTTGGCAGTGAGCATAATGATCGGGATATTGTAATCCCCTTCGCGCAGGATGCGGGTAATTTGGAGGCCGTTGATGGCCGGCAGCATCAAATCGAGAACGATCAAATCGGGCGATTTGCGCTCGATGGCTTGCAGGGCGGCGGCCCCATCGCCGGCTACCTCAACTTCGTACCCTTCCCGCTGCAAGTAAAGCTCCACCACTTCGCGGATATTCGGTTCATCGTCAACAACCAAAATATGGAGTTTGTTTGACACAATGTAAGG
>JAGRMX010000737.1 GCA_020441025.1 Leptospiraceae bacterium | reverse complement strand
TGAGCGCGGTTTCGATGCCGCTTAAATAGATTTGCGCACCCGCCGGTTCGCTCTGAATCAACACATTGCCCGGCAAAGGATAGACGTACCGGTATCCCAGGTACGCCGCCAGAGCCAGGCTAAATCCGGTTAACATGTACGTCAGGAATTTCTCTCCCATGCCCACCGATGCCGGGGTTGTCACCGACGCCGAAGTTGTCGCCTGCAATGGTACGGTGATTTCCGATTCAGCGGTATCATGCGCATCATCCCGCTCATTCGCTCTGGCCAGAGCGACTTCCGTCACCAGACGCGCACTCAGAAATTGATATACAGGCAATAGATCAATGGCTGTCGCCAACGCGCCCGTAGCCGAATCGGCTACGTTGAGTACATCCGGCACAAAAGCCTGCACGCGTGCGCGTATACGATCCAGCGATGTGATCATTTCACCCAGCAGTTGATCAATGCGCGTTGAAAGCAAGCCCATGATACCGCGCACTTCTTCCATAGAATCGTTTTCCGCGAAAGCCTGAAAGCG
>JAGRMX010000736.1 GCA_020441025.1 Leptospiraceae bacterium | reverse complement strand
AACCCGGCGCCATTTTCTGGCGGTCGTGGCTGTGAGGCTCTTGGAGACTTCAGGTTAACAGGTGTGAAGAATGGCTAAGAAAAAAGCTACTCGCAAGAAAGTGTCCCGAAAAAAGGCCACTCGCAAGAAAGTAAGCCGCAAAAAAGCTAAAAAGAAAGCGGCCAAAAAGAAAACCAAGAAAAAGGCCAAGAAAAAGGCCAAAAAGAAGACCAAGAAAAAGGCCAAGAAAAAAGCCAAGAAAAAGGCTAAAAAGAAAGCTACGGCCAGGAAAACAGCCCCCAAATAGGGCAATTCCCTGACTGAATCTGGTCCTTGCAGACAGAGTTCGCCAGTCGAACCCTGTCTGTTGCTGGAAACAGGGTGTCCGCCGGGTTGAACCTGCGGCACCCTTCTTTGTTTTCCGGTATATATCTCGTGCTGGAACCTCGTTTGATCCCTTCATCTCGCCTGGTTCCGGTTTTTCTGTTCTTTTGTTTAGCTCTCTGCGGCCCGGACCCTTCGGAGCCGGACTTTGCCAGCC
>JAGRMX010000735.1 GCA_020441025.1 Leptospiraceae bacterium | reverse complement strand
GCTTCGGAATCGTAGTCGAATTTGCGCGCAAATTTACGTTTCTGTCGCTCGGCTTTACGGCGGATGGAGGGACGAATGGGATTACCGAATATTTTCATAAGATCTGCTCGTATTCTTTCCAGATATTTTAACTCAAATGACAGGGCAAGTCATATCGGCCGTCCAAATTAGATCGATAAAATCGATATAATTGAATCGATTCAGATGATCGATTGGATAAAGCACCGACTTTTGCTTTGTGGAAATAGTTTCGGTATCAGGTTCTATGCGCCAACGCAGGCCGAACGTGTCACAGGGTCGTGGTATAATGGAAGCATGGGGAGGGGATGGCAGCCCCCGTATATAGTACTAATATTGCAAAACCCGCGCCGGAAAAGCGCATGCAAAAATAAAACATGAATGAATATACTCGCAAAAAGCACCCATATCAACCACGCCCATTCCCTGCGAGACTGTTTGCGCGTTTACGGTCGATTTCCGGACGCAGAGTTTACGTCAAGCTCCACGGACGGGGCTTACGTCGACC
>JAGRMX010000734.1 GCA_020441025.1 Leptospiraceae bacterium | reverse complement strand
GATTTTAAGTCGAACGGACTCCTTAAACCGGGGCGGTCGGCTTCCGATTCCGCCCCAATTTTTATTACGGGCCACTTTCGATCGTGCCGCGACTTCGATGGTCCCTGGATCTTGAATCCCCGATTCCGCCCCGAGCCCCACTATTACATCAGTTGCCCTTACGCTCCAAACGATACATCTGCATCATTCCTTTGCCGGGCACATCGACGCTATCTCTTGCTTCGCAATGATAATGTTCGTGGACGATCTCATAAGTAGTCGCCGATATATTGATCTCTCCCGGCATCGCGAATCGCTCCATGCGGCTCGCTGTATTGACCGTGTCGCCCCAGATGTCGTAGGCGAATTTCTTCGTGCCGATGACTCCAGCGGTGACCGGGCCGCTGTGCAGGCCTATGCGAAAATTCCAGAGAGTACGACCGGCCAGTTCCATCCGCGATCGATGCGCCTGCATCCAGGAGGCGATTTCCAGAGCCGCTTCGCAGGCCAGATGCGCATGATCATGTCGTGACTCTGGAATTCCCGCG
>JAGRMX010000733.1 GCA_020441025.1 Leptospiraceae bacterium | reverse complement strand
CGCCGGCGGCTTCGCCGATGGCGCGGCGGCTCGCGCGGCGGGTTCGACCGCCAGCGACGGGCGCGCGGGGTCGAGACCCGCACCGGCCCGCGGCGGCGCAGGCTGCGCGGCCGCGGCCTCGGGCGCGGGATCAGGCGCCTTCTTCTTGCGAAAGAAGCTGAACATGGACTCTCGTGGAGGGACGGCGCATTGCGCCGGGTCGGCCCTTGCCACGCTATACTTCGCGGTTCAGGCGCTTTAGCTCAGTCGGTTAGAGCGACGGAATCATAATCCGCAGGTCCGGGGTTCGAGTCCCTGAAGCGCCACCAGATCCCGGCCCGAGGTGTCCCCTCGGGCCTTTTGTTTTCCGCAGCCCCTGGATCCACACCATGCCCCGCTGTGCCCTTGCCCCCCTGCGTCGCGCGTGGCCCGCGCTGCTGACGGCCGGCGCGCTCGCCACGCTGGCGCTTCCGCCCGCGGTGCGTGCCGAGCCGCGCCCGTTCCCGGCGACCGCGCTGCGCGCCGAGTTCGCCGTCGAGCTGCCGCCGCA
>JAGRMX010000732.1 GCA_020441025.1 Leptospiraceae bacterium | reverse complement strand
CGTTATGGAGGGGAATCGTCTTTACCCGGGTACGGATATTGAGCTGCCTCCCGAAGCACGCGATAGTTCCGGTTGCCTCTAAATCAATCGCATTAAGACCAAGCAAATCGATTGAACAGGCCGCTTCCGTTTTGTTTTGAAAGCAAACCGAATCTCGACCGCTTTATTGCTTCAAGAACGTTTCCCGGTACAGTTGAATGGCATCCACAATCACCTGATGCGCCGCCCGGGCATCCCGGAAATCTTCCACTACTACAGCCCGGTCCGTATGTTCCAGGGCCTTATAGTCCATGAAAAATCTACGTAATTCTCGCATACGATGGGGAGGTAGTTCACTTATATCGTTGTAATGGTTGTACTCCGGATCGTAGGAATGAACGGCGATGATTTTATCGTCTTTTTCATCGTCATCGATCATGGTCATGACCCCGATGGGCCGGGAATGAATCAGTACACCGGGAAAGACCGGTTCCTGGCCCAGCACCAGAATATCAAGGGGATCATTATCATCACAATAAGTACGGGGTATA
>JAGRMX010000731.1 GCA_020441025.1 Leptospiraceae bacterium | reverse complement strand
CACAAGAATGTCTGCCGGCACATCGGCTTCGAGTTCACCTTTATGATAAACCTTTACTCTGTCGTCCTCTATTACCTCACCTATCTGCACACAGTTCAGATCCCACTTCTCGAATATGTCGATTGCCTCTTTTTCCTTTCCTTTCTCTACTACTACAAGCATCCTCTCCTGTGACTCGGACAACATAATTTCATAAGCCGTCATAGAGTCATCCCTTAATGGAACCGTATCGAGATTTATCTTCATCCCGCATTTTCCTTTGGCGCTCATTTCACTGGTCGAACAGGTGATTCCCGCGGCTCCCATATCCTGTATTCCCACTACAACTCCCGATTGTATCGCCTCGAGAGTAGCTTCAACAAGTAATTTCTCTGTGAATGGATCTCCAACCTGGACGCTGGGTCTTTTAGCTTCGGATTTTTCTGATATCTCTTCTGATGCAAATGTCGCTCCGTGAATTCCATCCTTTCCGGTCGATGACCCCACTATGAATACCGGGTTGCCTGTGCCCATCGCTGTCGCTGTCGCGGTC
>JAGRMX010000730.1 GCA_020441025.1 Leptospiraceae bacterium | reverse complement strand
TGTGCGCTCACCACTTTATATAGGGGATTCGCCAAGTCGGTAAGGCATAGCACTTTGACTGCTACATGCGTAGGTTCGAGTCCTGCATCCCCTGCCAAATGAATATTTGATCCATTAGCTCAGTCGGTAGAGCACCTGACTTTTAATCAGGGTGTCCCGCGTTCGAGTCGCGGATGGATCACCAAGTGGAGAGGTGTCCGAGTGGTTTAAGGAGCTGGTCTTGAAAACCAGTGATGCTTAACGGCACCGTGGGTTCGAATCCCACCCTCTCCGCCAAATGCCCAGATAGCTCAGTCGGTAGAGCAGGGGACTGAAAATCCCCGTGTCGGTGGTTCGATTCCGCCTCTGGGCACCATTTTATTGTGGCGGTATAGCTTAGTTGGCTAGAGCGTTCGGTTCATACCCGAAAGGTCACAGGTTCGACTCCTGTTACCGCTACCAAATAAATGTGGACCATTAGCTCAGTTGGTTAGAGCGTCCGGCTCATAACCGGTAGGTCTGGGGTTCGAGTCCCTGATGGTCCACCAAATAAATAT
>JAGRMX010000072.1 GCA_020441025.1 Leptospiraceae bacterium | reverse complement strand
AATGTTCTGTAAATTATGCTCGCGGGCACCCTGGACGCGAATCCAATCGTGTTGAATGCGACCGGTTTGGTTTCCGATCGGACGCTTGCCAGGTTTTGTGTTGCTCGGTCTGGTAGAACGGGTTTTCTTTTTAGCGGAAGCCACATTACCAGATTTCGGGCCGCAAAACGGAAGGCAATCAAATCGAATTGAAACTGGAACGATTTTCGGTTAATTTTCTCGTCTCAATTCGGCAGGCAAAATAGCGCTGATTTTTCTGATTTGCAGTATGAGTCTGAATTCAAAAGTCTTTGTATGCTCGCCTATGTATGCCTGTACGTCGCTGTCTCGGTTTTCTGGTTGCTGCTGTTCAGCGGCTATCGGCGGCATCTCAAACCGGGCACCATCTGGCGGGTTTTTTTGATCGGTTTATTGGCCGGCCCGCCCGCCGGTCTACTGAGTGCCTGGTTACAATCTCTGCTGGACATACCCTCCGATGCGTTACTCCAAAAATTTTTGTTATATTTCTTTATAGTGGGGCCCGTAGAAGAGCTGGCGAAATTTGCCGCAGTTTTTCTGGCGGCGATCAAGCGATTGGATTTTCGGAGTTCTTCCGACGGTATTGTGCTGGCAGTCACCGCCGCTTTAGGCTTCGCCATGGGCGAAAACGTGTTGTATTTATTAAGCTTCGGCCTGGAAGCCACACTGCCGCGACTGATACTGGGCAATCTGGGTCATGCCGCCTATGCGCTCTGCTGGGGATACGGATTGGGCGTCGTATTTCATGAAGATGCGCCCTTTTCTATTCTGCTGGGTGGACTGGGATTGGCCACTATCCTGCACGGAACCTATAATTTCCTGATTACCTGGAACGCTATCAGCGCAATTGTTGCGCTGCTGTTATCGGGAGTACTCTTCCTGTTGCTGTTCTGGCTGACACATACCGAATCCAGACGAACATAAAAGAAGGCAATCGTCAGTTATATTTCGAGTTATCGACGTCGCTTACGTCGAAACGGTATGTAGTGGAGGATTACATTGAGTTCTTCCAGGCGCATGAATGCGGCAATCGACAGATACAATCCGCCGCCCAGAACGACGCCGACCACTACCGGTCCGGCAGCCTGTAAGTTTCGGGATTCGTTTAATTGCAGATAAGAGCCCAGCATCACCGCATAATCGCCGATGGTCGACTTAAAAAGAACCACCAGCAGCACCGTCGCTCCCAGAGCCAGCCAGGCGGGTATCATCATAACCAGAAATCGCAGTAACGGACGCAGGGCCGTGTTTAACTCTTTTTTGCGCAATCCGGAATACAACAGCACACAATTGACCAGCGAAGATAACGAAGTGGACAGCGCAATACCGCCCTGTGCCAACGAATGCACCAACATGAGATTCATACCAAAATTCAACACCAGAGTTACAATCATTATGCGAACGGGCGTGCGCGTATCCTGATAGGCGTAGTACGAAGATGTAAGAATTTTATTTAAACTGAAAACCGGAATACCCAGACTGTAAAATTGCAGGGCCTGCCAGGTAACCGCGCTGGATCGTTCATCCCATTCGCCGCCGAAATATATCAGATCAATGATCTGCGGTCCCAGCAAATAAAGACCGATGGCAGCCGGAACCGTTAAAAACAGAGCAAATCGGAGCGCGCTACCGAATTCCAGTGAGTCTCGGGCTTCTCCGTCCCGAATGATGCGGGCCAATGCCGGCAAAATCGCCGTGGATAGCGCCACACCGATGACACCGGTGGGCAACTGAATCAAACGATGCGCGAAGCGTAGAGCCGGAACCGCTCCCATTTCCTCAGGAATAAAATAACTGGCGATGGTTATATCCGCCAGTTGATTCAATTGAAACAAACTCGCGCCCAGTACCGCCGGAGCCATCAGGCTGAAGATTTTTTTAAGCGCAGGGTGATTGAATTGAAAGGAAGGAACGGGATACCAACCGCAATAAATAATATAAATAAACTGTATGGTGAATTGAATCACACCGCCCAGCACGACCGTCCAGGCCAGATAAAACGCGTTGGTTTCGCTGTCCCAGTTCTGGCGACCGATCCATAAAAATCCCAGAATAAAAACTAAATTCAAAATTATCGGCGAAATAGCCGGCATGGAAAAATGATGGTGGGTATTGGCTATACCCGCCAGAATCGCGGTCAGCGACGCCGTCATAATAAAAACGAACATAATCCGGGAAAGCCGTATGACCAGCGCCGCCTCTTCCACCGATTGGTCGGTCATCAACGGCAGAACAATCGGAAACAACAGAATCCCGATGATTACAATGCCGGTCAGAATTAAACTCAGGAAAGTTAATACTACACCCGCCACCCGGCGCTCGTTTCGTTCGGGATCTTTAATCGAATCGGAATAAACCGGAATGAACGCCTGCGAAAGTACGCCCTCCGCCAACAGGTTACGCAGCATATTGGGCAACATAAAAGCGATTTCCCAGGCCGTGGCTATGGCACCGGTGCCGAAGAAAACCGCCTGGAATCGATCGCGAATCAAACCCAGGATACGTGATAGAATTGTAAAAAAGGAAAGCTTAATGGAATTGCGGGTGGTGCTCACAGTTTTTCGAAGTACGAAGCGCTGCCGTCACGCCGTACGTCAAATTCGATTCCACACCCGGGACACAAATGTGCGCCACTATGATACACCCGCAGGGTGACCCCACATTGGCCGCAACTTACCAGTTGCGGATCTGTAAAAATGGTCGGTTCCGCACTTTCGTGTTCCTCGGTTATGGCCTTACCGTCCCGGTTTTCCACGGATCGATTATGCACCACAATTGGCCGTGATCCCGACCGACGCCCGGGGCTCCATTGTTCACCGGCTTCATTGCGGTGTCCGTTTTCTACTGTCCTGCGCGCATCCACGGAGGTGCCGGGGGATACGGTTCCGTATTCCGAATACACTTTCGAATCTGCCGCTGCATCGGAGGCGGCATCTGAATTTTGTTCCGGGCTGCTTTCTCCGGCATAATCGCTCGGACTTCCCGCGTGATCGGAACCGGATCGGCCGGAACGATAGCGTCCGCGCATTCGCGGTGCGCCTGCCGGAGTTCGTAACGTATGTCGGGGCACAATCGGGCGAGTGGCAAATCGGTCTGCTTTTGATTCGGAATGTTCCAGCATTCTTTCGGAGCTTGAATTCGATCGTAAATACAATGCATTCGCATCCGATTCCGCGTCCGAGTTTATATTCGGATCGGACCAATCCGATGTTCGCGCCGTTCTTTCGGGCTTTCGGTTTCGTAAAATCGGTTTACGCAGCACTCGTTCCTGTTCCAGTTCGAGCGAGTAACGCGATTGTTCGAGCAGGCTTTCCAGATGCTCTTCCGCCGCGCGCATGCTATCAAAATTCGGCAGGGTTTTGCTTAATCCAAAAAATTCCAATAACAGGCAAATTTCCGCATTCAATCCGACGAAAACCGCCGCGCCACCCAGCGATTTCATCTGGCGCATAAATCGCATGATGGCGGACAATCCCGCGCTGGATATGTATTCCAGTTCCGGCGCTCTTAAGATGTAAAAACGATGCCCGGCGCGAATCAATTCTTCAAAAAAAGTGTCGAAATCCCGGGCGGTCAACGTATCGATCCGTCCCCGCAGATTTATAACAAAAATGCGCGCTTCCTGCGATTGATTTGTGGCTATATCCAGCATACAGTCGAACCGAGATCAATTATAATGATCGGGCCTCCTGGCCAGGCGAGTTGATATATTTTCCAGGGGTATGGCGTCCATAACCGGTCGTTTACTGAAAGGCGACTCGTAAGGCGGCATGGAGCGCACTTTCTCTTCGGTGTGTTGCGGTTCGGGCGCTTCTGCCGTTGTACGATGCGGCGGAACAGGTATCTGTTCATTACGTTGTTCCGGAGCGTGTTGAGTTGTCGCGGCGGGCGCGGATTGTACTTCAATCAATTCCGGTGAATCGTTTACGTCGGTTTGTTCCGGATCGGCCGGTTCCAGATCCACATCCTCCGGCTCCAGATCAGGCAATTCCTCATCGAATTGACTCAGCGGAACGGCCGAACCATCGGCTAAATGTTCCGGATTTGATTGATGAGTCCCCGACGCGGCGGCATGAGTATTCAGGGCGTTCAGCCGGGCATATTTACGGAAAGTGAGGCTGATCAGAAAAAACATCAGGGTCGTAATAAAAACAACGAGGGCCAATCCAAGTCCCAGTGATTTCAACGTATACGATTTCAGCATATTTACATACGCATTGATCGTAGTATTGGTAACGGTCATATGTATTCCACCGGAAGGCACACGCTGATCAACCGAGTAAACGGCGCGGCTGATTCGGTACCGGGTGGTAACTCGCTCCGGAAAAATGGAACGCAGTTTACGGGCCAGTTGAGGAGCGCCTTCATCCAATTGTTCATACAAAACACCATGACTGAAGGTTTCTTCATCAATTCGATCGATGGCAAACGGCTGTTCTTCCGGACGGGCGAGTGTATCGCGGTAATATTTGTCGGTGTAATCGACGTCCGCATTTTCCGCCATTTTGGCCACGTCGCTGTGAGCGATTACATTCCCGCTCACACCCAGCAAAAAAACCTCATCGACCTGAAAGCCGGCGTTTTCTTCCCGCGACCGTCGGACAATCTCGTGCATGACCGAGGACATTTTCACGCGATAGTTTTCCGCGCCTTCATTTTCCCCGGCCATTTGCGCCAGGGCGGCGGCCAATTCGCGTCCGCGTGCTTCACTGACGCTGCGGGATTCGCGCAACCCTTCCCGTCCGATGGAAAACAGGCTGTAGCCCACCAGACCGATCACACCGCCGATCAAGAATACGGATAAAATGAAACAGTTTAAAAAGCTGCGCACCAATACTCGAAACATATGTCCCCCGGATTCGGTCGGCGAACTCCAAACAGGGCGTACCGCACCGAAGGAATCCGCTGTTATTTATCATCGGTTGATTTTCGCAGTTATTCCACTACATAAAATGCCCTTTTCGCACGTCTGAGCGAGCCGCATGCCTACCTGCCGGCCGGAATGAAGGATTCATAAAATTGATTGCCACCTCGTACGGTATGACTTTTCTACTTCTGAGTATTGTGACGCAAATGAGGCGTCGGGAACGCACTTCGGTCCGGAACGGACAACCTGATTGATCGCATGATGGCAAACAATGAACGATTTCGCAGCTGGCTGCCGCATGGCTTTGATTTTCTGACGCCGGCCGATACGGAACGATTGAATCGCATGGTGAGCGCCTTGCGGCAGACCTTTCATTCGGCTGATTATCAGGAAATTACTCCGCCTACGCTGGACTATGCCCGCACCTTTTCCCTGACCACCCGGGATTCCCTGCACTCGGATACTGCTTTTGAAATGCGCGGTTCCAGTGGGGATCATCTGGCGGTCCGAACCGATTTGACCGTGCAGGTCGTAAAGGCGGTGGCCAATGGGCGTCTGAGCCAGGATTTTCCCGTACGGTTTTGTTATTTTCAGCCGGTTTTTCAGGATCGACCCTGGGGCCAGGGTCACCGAAGGGAAATGTTCCAGGCCGGAGTGGAATGGATCGGTACCGATGCCGCCGATCGTTTTCGCGTGCTTCTGGCGCTGGCCAGAGATTGCCTGGCTCATTTTGAGCGGGAAGCTTCTATACTATACAGCGACGCCCGGTTCTTAAAATTGCTTTTAGAAGCAGCGCCACCCCGCCAGAGAGCGGAACTATCCCGCCTGGTTTACAATAAGGATTCGGCCGCCATTCGACGTTTGAACCGACAGTTGGACCTGGCGCCGGATCTGGCGCGCATCCTGGAAGAAATGCCACTGACTTTCGGCGGTCCGGAGGCCCTGGATCGTCTGGAAGAAATTTGCCAGGGGCGTCCGGAATTAATGGCAGTGCTGCGGGAAGCGCGCGAAATTCCGGATGTCGTATATGATTTCAGTCTTGTGCGGGAATTGTCTTATTATACCGGACCCGTATTTGCGGCGTACATCCCGGGCAGCAATGAAAAGGTGGCCACAGGCGGAGTTTATGACGAACTGTACGCCGAGTTCGCTTCGGATAACAAGAACGCGTGCGGCTTTGCTCTGAATATGACTGCGTTGCTGGAACAACAGCTCTCCATTGGAAAATCAGTCGGCGTTTAAGGCCGATACATTCAGATTTAGCATGGTTGATGCATTTTCGATTATATTAGTCCATAAACCCGGCCGCACATTCAACGCAATGTGATGAGATTCATGGCATCAATCGACACTTTAACGATATTTTGAGATAATTAATCAGGACGAATTATGAGCGCAAAACTGGTAGTAGGAACTCAATGGGGTGATGAAGGCAAAGCCAAAATTATCGATTATCTGAGCGGTGAAATCGATTACATTGTTCGTTATCAAGGTGGCGCCAACGCGGGTCATACCGTAAAAGTGAAAGATGAGACCTACATCTTTCATTTGATACCGAGCGGCATTCTCTATCCCGATGCAATCTGCGTAATCGGCAATGGCGTGGTTTTAGATCCGACCGCGTTTGAGAGCGAACTGGATTCTCTGAAAGAGCGCGGCATCGACGCCTTTCATCGGGTTATGCTTTCTGAAACCTGTCATATTGTGCTGCCTCTACATCGCACCATCGACGAGGCCCGGGAGGCGCAGGCCGCGGGTAAAAAAATCGGTACCACCAAACGTGGTATCGGCGTATCGTACGGCGATAAGGTCACCCGGATTGGTTTGCGCCTGGGAGACTTATTGGAAACCGGATATTTGAAAGAACGGCTGGGTCATATTCTGGAAATCAAGAATGCGGAAATTACGCGCATTCATGGACTGGAAAAAATCGAATTCAATGAATTGTATGAATCTCTGCTGGCCTTTGGTGACCGCGTACGCCCCATTGTAAAAAACACGTCGTTTGAGCTGAATCGGGCTCTGGGTCGGGGCAAATCGGTTCTATTGGAAGGCGCCCAGGGTACGGGATTGGATATTGATTTCGGCACCTATCCGTACGTGACCTCCAGCAACACCACGACGGGCGGTGCGATTGCCGGTTCGGGAATTTCGTTTCAATACTTAAAAGATGTAATCGGAATTTGCAAGGCGTACGTGACTCGCGTGGGTGAAGGCCCCTTCCCTACGGAAATACACGGCGAAGCAGGCGAGCACCTGCGCAAGCTGGGACACGAATTCGGCGCCACTACCGGTCGACCCCGTCGATGCGGTTGGTTTGATACCGAATTGATCCGGCACGCGGCCAGGGTGAATGGATTGACCGGAATTGCGCTGACGAAACTGGACGTGCTCTCAGGCTATGATGAAATCCAGATCGGTGTGGCTTATAAGCGTAACGGTGAACGGCTGGATGCCTTCCCTGGAATGCTGGAAAATGTAGAAGTGGAATATGAATCCATGCCGGGCTGGAAACAGGATATCAGCGCCGCGCGCAGTCTTTCGGATCTGCCCGCTCCCTGCCGGGCATACATCGAACGTTTACAGGAATTGAGCGGCGTGCCCATCAGTTTCGTATCCGTGGGCCCCGGAAGGGACGATACGATTGTAGTGTAGCACAATCGGCAAACCGGTCGGCAAAGTCGAACGACTAAAATCGTTTTCGAAAACGATTTACATCATAAGTTATTGGGCATTACCGATTGCGAGTACGATCAAACGCGCAATTCGACGTACAGAAAAAATTCCCGATTGCCCCTGGCGCCGCTGAGCGGGGAGTCAATGCAATCGAATACGTGTACCTGCCGCTCATGCAAACGGGCCAGGCATTCGTCCCGAATGCTTGCGCGTATGCGCGCGTCACGAATTACTCCATCCTGTGTGGCCTGGCTGTTTTCAAATTGGGGCTTCAAGAGCAATACACCCCGCACCCGGTCGCTCAGCGCCGTCGTCCGCATCAACTGCAACAACGCATCCACAACGGTTAACAGGGACATGAACGCTACATCCACCGTAACAAAAAACCGACCGGGCGACCGCAAATCTTCGGGCGCAAACAACTCCGGCGTGATCGTTCGGATGTTAACCCGTTCCAGAGGAATCACGCGCCGGTCCTGACGCAAGCGATAGTCCAGAATCCCATAAGCCACATCCAGAGCGTATACTCTGACTGCGCCGTTGTCCAACAACACCCTGGTAAAGCCGCCATGGGAAGCGCCTACATCCAGGCATATGCTGTTACGAATTTGATTTTCAATGTCATGTCCATGTGCTCGAAATTGTTCCAGAGCCTGACGCATTTTATCGGCTCCCCGACCCGGGTCGCTCGCGATTGCCTGAATACGTATATTCACATCGGAAGGAAATTTGTGGCCGACGCGTGTCTCGCGAGTATCATTTACCAGTACGCGCCCGGCCAGAATCAGCGCCCGGGCCTGGTCTTCCGGATATCCGAGCTCACAGACCAATTGCAGTAAACTGAGTCGCATGGATTTGACTTACGTCCTCAGGAAGTACGCCGAATGACATAGGCCGGTAGCGCTTTCCAGACCGCTCGATAATCGGGCCCGCCCAGAGGTCCGGGCAATAATTGCTGCGCAAGATTTTCGAGCCGTGTTTGCAGATCGTACGCCCGGGCTTCACTGGCTTCAATACCATAGTGAGAAGGATAGGTCAGTTTTCCGCGTCCGGCATCGCTCTGCACCGTCTTGCCTACTACCGAAGCATCACCGCGTACATCCAGCAAATCGTCGGCAATTTGAAATGCCAGTCCCAGATCGTTTCCATAATTACCAAACGCGGAAACACTCGCATAGCCGGCGCACAGAGCGCCCAGTTCACAGGCCGCGCGTATCAGGGCCGCCGTCTTGCGTAAGTGAATGCCGTCCAGAAAATCACTGCGCTCGGCGGATGAGATGGGATAACGCTCCTGAAATAAATCCAGAGCCTGTCCGCACACCATACCGGAGATCCCGGCTCCCTGTGAGAGACTCATCAGTACCCGCGGCAGAGGTAAGTCGGGCCATTCATGATGCGCGCGGGCCAATAATTCGAAAGCGAGAGTATTGAGCGCATCTCCAGCCAGAATTGCCGCCCAATCTCCGAATTGAATGTGACAGGTGGGTCGTCCCCGACGCAGATCATCATTATCCATGGCGGGTAAATCGTCATGAATCAGCGAGTACGTATGAATGCATTCTACCGCAGTCGCGACCCACAGAATACTGCGTAATCGGGGATTTTTTTCATAGAAAGCCCGGTCATACGCTGTGTCAGAATCGGAGGTCGCGGAAGCCCCCTCCAGGGATTTTCCCGATTTTTGCAACGGAAATCCGGCCGCCAGCATTACCAGAAATGGTCGGATGCGCTTGCCGGGTGCGTCCAGCGCATAAAGCATGGGATCGGCAAGCTGAACAACCGCGCGCCGGGTTATGTATGGCGCGACTTCCGTCTGGAGAAACGCATTGAAGCAATCCACGGCCGCAGTCAGATGGGATTGCAGTACTGAGTCCGATCCGACCGGCGGTTGCGTGGGAGAGGCATCCTCCGCGTTCATCAGTTAGATATCAAATCATCGGGCTTAAAAAAGAAAGCGATTTCCTGGGCCGCGTTCTCGTTTGAATCGGAACCGTGCACCGCGTTGGCCTCTTTGCTCTCGGCATACAGTTTGCGGATGGTATTGTCCGCCGCTTCAGCCGGATCGGTTGCTCCAATCAACTTGCGCCATTTATCCACCGCGCCGTCGGCGGCCAGTGCGGCAACATAGACCGGTCCGGACGTCATAAAATTACACAGACTGTCGTAAAATGGTCGTTCTTTATGGACGGCGTAAAACTCGCGCGCTTGACTGTCGCTGAGTTGCGTCAGACGGAGACCCAGGATCTGAAATCCTTCCTGTTCAATGCGGTCTATGATTTTGCCGGCGTGTTTATTGCGCACGGCATCGGGTTTAATAATGATAAAAGTTCGATCCATAGTGCGGTCACAATTGGATCACACCGATCTCAGTCAAATAAAAATCCTGCAGGAAGTAGCCGATGAATTATATTAAGACAACGACCGGACGGCGCGGTTTGAGGCGCTGTTTGCGGACAGGCGACCCGCTTTTTTGATTGAATCAATCATACAGTCGTTATTCTGTAGGTGGTTTCGGGGCAATCAGTGGATATAACAGCCGATAGCATAAATTTCCATGAACTGGGTGAATTTAAACACTTTCTGGAAGAAATGGATCTGATCGGATCCGCGCAACTGGAAGAACCCATTCTGGATAATAGCGGCAATGTACTGATCAAAGAAGGTGTGAATGTGAAACCCAGCGCCATTTCGCGCCTGGAACAAATGGCCGGACATTATCAGCCCAAATTTAAAATCACGGTCGGTAAAGACTTGATTCGCGCAATATCCGCGTATCTGACACCGATTGTCATCAAACGACTCAAAGCGCCGCGCAATGATTTTATTCTTTATCTATTCGAGCAGACGCCTTTGCGTTACAGGTCGTATATAGACGCGGCCCTGCGTACTCATGCCCAGGTATTGTTGTTGCTGTATAAAACTTCGCGACTCACGCCGGAGTTCTTCAATCATGTATGCGACCTGGGACTGCTGTCCATGGGGTTGGCCATGACGGCCGAAGCGCACGAGCGCTTTATTTTCCGGTATTCATTCTTAAGCGGCATCATGGCCGACATGGCGCTGAAAGATTCGGATGACTGGAAAGACATAGACATTGATTTTCAAAAACGCAAACGATTGAATGCGCGCTCAGCCGATTTTTCTGCCGATTATGATCTGGCCGAGGAGATGCTGGATGCCATTGCCAACCATGCTCTTGATTTCAATCGACCGCACTATGAAACGTTCAAACTGTCCGAATCCGCGGAATCGACCGAAGAAACGGAAGATCAAGTAGTAGATGAAGAGCCGCATATTAGCGCCGCCCAGCGTGATATGAATCGCGCACTGTTGACCGAAGTATTGCGGCTGGCGCGCTATATCTATGAAACGTCCCGCCGTATTTCCGACGCCGAACATTTCGCGGAAGAACTGGTGTACATGAT
>JAGRMX010000729.1 GCA_020441025.1 Leptospiraceae bacterium | reverse complement strand
AAACCGGCTTTTTTTTTTTTTTTTGTAAAAAGAAATCGGATGGCTATCAACGAAAATTACGCTGGCTACAGGCCCGTTTTCAAGAAGGCCTACGCATCAAAATGTTGCCTCTGCCCGAACGCGGATTCATTGAATACATTCCGGGCGACTATGCCTGGCGACCGATCGCCGACGCCGGTGAATATTTCTTTATCCATTGCCTCTGGGTGGTAGGCAAAAGTCGCGGCCAGGGTTTTGCGCGTTTGCTACTGGATGTCTGCGTTGAGGACGCCCGCCGATCCGGCCGACGCGGTGTGGCCATGATCACCAGCGAGGGCAACTGGTTAATCTCGCGCAAAATGCTGGAATCATATGGATTCAAATCAGTCGAACAATATGCCGGGGATTCCCTGGGACCGTTCGATTTGATGGTACTGCCCTTTAAGAACGGAAAGTCGCCCACTTTTACGGGCCATCTGAAAAAGACGGTCTCCAGAGCCGCGCCGGGTTTCACCGTTGTGCGCTCCGACCAATGCCCCTACCTATCGGACGCCACCGAA
>JAGRMX010000728.1 GCA_020441025.1 Leptospiraceae bacterium | reverse complement strand
GAAGAGGTCTTTAAAATTTAGAGATCATCATTTTTGATATGACTTCCTGACGATCGGTACTGAACTGGGACGCTACGAATTCCGATAATCGTAACAATACGTACAGTCGGACCCGACTGAATCTCAATTCAAATTGTTGAGAGCTTTCGGCGGGCGCCGCATGCAAGTGTGCTTATGACTTTTGCGACTACGGAAAATACCGTGCTGGCATTCGGTCTGCTGGTAATGGTGACGGCTCTGATGCTGGCGCATGGCATCGGGCGTCGAGCCGTTCACGGCTTTGCCGGGCATGGTCGCAGTGTCCTCGTGTTGCGGCGAACCTGGGTATTCGTTTGGATCTTGCTGGCCATCGGTATCACTACCGTAGGTTTCCATTCGGGCTGGATGGGTTTCGGTTCCGTCGATGCGCCGGGGGATACTGCGCCGGCGGATTCGTCGGACATCGCCATAATGACGATTGTGCAGACCGGGATTGGCCTGCAATTCGCTCTGCCACTTTTATTCCTGCTTTTACTCGACCGACAGTTTCGAGTGGGATTG
>JAGRMX010000727.1 GCA_020441025.1 Leptospiraceae bacterium | reverse complement strand
GCTCTCGACGACGTGACCGAGCCGCCGCGGGTGATCCGGATCGAGGAGGGGGTCTAGCGATGTCCGCCTCCGCGCGTCCGGCCTCGCAGGGCGGCCAGGCCCCGCGAGCCTGGTTCGAGAGCCTCGCGAATCCGGGCGAACGCTACGGCCTCGACGAGGTCGTCTATACCGACCGCCAGGGCGGCCTCCTGCAGGTCGTGCACGACATGGGCGAGCTCGCGAAGACCTCCGCCGCCGAGTGGCGCGAGCGCTTCGAGCTGCGCGCCCGGCGCAACGACTGGCCCTACGGCTCGGGTGTCTGGGGCAAGAAGGAGTGGGTGCTGCCCGACATCGACAACGAGAACGTCGTGTCGATGTACGAGGGCCATACGAACCTCTTCTGGGCCGAGCGCTACGGCCGCGAGATCGGGCTCGACGACCTCTGGCTCAAGCTCTGCGGCAACTCGCATACGGGGTCGTTCAAGGATCTCGGCATGACCGTGCTCGTCTCGCAGGTCAAGCAGATGATCTCGCAGGGCGTCGACATTCCGGCCGTCGCCTGC
>JAGRMX010000726.1 GCA_020441025.1 Leptospiraceae bacterium | reverse complement strand
CGGGCTACTTTTGTTCAACCTTGAGGGAGTGAAACGACCATTGCTCCCCCGGTTGACAAAACTTTCATTTCGATGAAAGTTTTGTCCGCGCCTCCGATGCGACCACCCGGGAGCATCGGGCTACTTTTGTTCAACCGGTAGGGAGTGAAACGACCATTGCTCCCCCGGTTGACACACCTTGAGGGAGTGAAGCGACTCGAAAGGTGTTCACCCGCACCGTTGAGAAGAGGACGCACCACACGGTGCGTTCGAAACGAAACGGCATAATCCCAACCGAAAGGGAGTGTGCTTGCACACGACCATTGCTCCCCCGGTTGGACTCGAACCAACGACCAATTGATTAACAGGCGGTCCGTGTAGTAGTTAAATCGGTGTATACTGGCGTATATTGGCGCAAATCGGCGTTTTGTCGAGTATAAAAATGTAGCAAAAACCCCCTTTTGCTACATTTTTGCTACCGATTTTTTGCTTCTTCTTTGCTACGCTATTGGTTAAAACCCACTACCACTTTGCGGGTGTTTATATAAAACGGCGGGTCAGTGG
>JAGRMX010000725.1 GCA_020441025.1 Leptospiraceae bacterium | reverse complement strand
CCCAGCCGAATTCACGGCGACCATCAAACAAAAAGGCCACATCATAGGCCGCCGACGGTTCGGTCGTCGAAGAAGCGGTCAAGGTCGCCTCAATCGGTTCGGGATACAATACCGGCGCGCGTTGCGGTTCGGATTCCCCGGCCACATAAAACTGGATGTCACTGATGCGCAATTGCAGCGGGTCCGCACTGTAGGTATGTTCGCCGCCCAGATACAGACTGACCACACGATTGTTCACTTCCATATATTGGCCGCAATGCAGGTCTGCAAAACTGCCGCCGTTTATGAATGTTTTATAGGTTTGCACCGGCCCGGAGCATTCCACCTGGATGCCGGTCAACTCGACGCCCGGCTCCAGCACTCCGCCGGCATTCCAATTGGCGGCATCCTGTAAATACAGCATGACCCCATCCAGCGGGGCATGGGAAGCGCGTGAACTCCAATCGCCGCCACTAAAAAGCCCCACCACATTCCCCGGTTCGGAGCTGGATGTGGCAAACATGCGCTCTATAATAACGGTGTTTTCCGCGGGCCCCGTAGCGTTG
>JAGRMX010000724.1 GCA_020441025.1 Leptospiraceae bacterium | reverse complement strand
ATGCCAGTCGCTCAAGGGGGGAGCGTTCTTTGGCTGCGCGGTTGGCTGCTGAGTTGATGGATGCAGTTGAGAACCGTGGAGCAGCAATTAAGAAGCGAGAAGATGTGCACAAGATGGCTGAGGCGAATAAAGCCTTTGCGCATTTTAAATGGTAATTGGGCGATCAAGAAGAAATCAAGCTTAGTTTAGGTAAGAATCGTGGCAAAATTGGATCTTAGAAGAGTTCGCAACATCGGTATTATGGCGCATATTGACGCCGGCAAGACGACTACTACCGAACGAATTCTTTTTTATACAGGGATAAATTACAAGATAGGAGAGGTCCACGAGGGCGCGGCGACCATGGACTACATGGAGCTGGAGCAGGAGCGTGGAATCACCATTACCTCTGCTGCAACTACCTGTACATGGAAAGGATCGCACGGAGATCGGGAAGAATACACCATCAATATTATCGATACTCCTGGTCACGTTGATTTTACGATTGAAGTAGAGCGCAGCCTGCGAGTCTTGGACGGTTCAGTAGCTGTTTTCGACGGCGTCAGTGGTGTCG
>JAGRMX010000723.1 GCA_020441025.1 Leptospiraceae bacterium | reverse complement strand
GCACTGCTCCGCCAACGTAGGCAAGGATGGCGACACGGCGCTGTTTTTTGGACTTTCCGGTACCGGCAAAACGACCCTATCCACCGATCCAGAGCGTCAGCTCATCGGCGACGACGAGCATGGCTGGGACGACAACGGCATTTTTAATTTTGAAGGCGGCTGCTATGCCAAAGTCATCAACCTGAATCCGGAATTCGAACCGGATATTTTTAATGCCATCAAACCGGGCGCGCTTTTGGAAAATGTCGATTACAATGACAAGGGCGAAATTGACTGGACCAGCGCCAAAAAAACCGAAAACACCCGCGTAAGCTATCCGATTTTCCATATCGATAACATCGCCACCCCATCCGTGGGCGGACATCCGAACAACATCATCTTTTTGACCTATGATGCCTTCGGCGTGTTGCCGGCGGTCAGCAAGCTGTCGATTGAACAGGCGATGTACCACTTTCTGTCCGGTTATACGGCCAAAGTGGCCGGAACCGAGCGCGGTGTTACCGAACCGCAGGCGACTTTCAGCGCCTGTTTCGGCGCGGCCTTCATGCCATTGCACCCAAC
>JAGRMX010000722.1 GCA_020441025.1 Leptospiraceae bacterium | reverse complement strand
CTCAAGGTCTATCTGGAAGACCATCGCAGCAAGCAGGTCAAGAGCGATGAGTTCCTGTTTCAGGGCGGAATCCAGGAGCTCATCGAGAAGCTGGCCGAAAAGAAGCACAAAATTCATAAGAAAAGCATCTACTTCGAAGGTAGAAATGAGCATTTAAGAGCAGAGGTGGCAGTGGCCTACTGCGACAGTCAGAGCGAATCTATCTTCACCTTCACCAACGGAATCAATAACAATCTGGGCGGAACGCACCTGGAAGGCTTTCGCACGGCCCTGACCAGAACGCTCAACGAATATCTGAAAAAGGATGAACCGCTCAAGAAGAAACTCGGCGGAGGTACTCTGAGCGGCGAAGACGTACGCGAAGGATTGATTGCCGTCATCAGCGTAAAACTCCCGGATCCGCAATTCAACTCCCAGACAAAAGAGAAGCTGGTAAATGCAGAAGTAAAAGGCCTCATGCAGCAACTGGTCTCCGAAAATCTGGCTCTTTTCTTCGAAGAGAATCCGGCCGAGGTAAAGCCAATCCTGGAAAAGTGTATCCTTTCCAGCCGGGCCAGAGAAG
>JAGRMX010000721.1 GCA_020441025.1 Leptospiraceae bacterium | reverse complement strand
CGCCAGATCCTGGTGAACCTGCTCAGCAACGCCGCCAAATTCACGGCACAAGGTGCGGTGCGCGTCTCGGTTACACCCGAGCCCGGCACGCCACAGCGTCTCCACTTTTCCATATCCGACACGGGGATCGGCATTGATCCCGCGGCACAGCCGGAACTCTTCCAGCCCTTTCACCAGGTCGACGCCTCGACGACGCGCTGCTATGGGGGCACCGGGCTGGGCCTGGCGATCTGCAAACGACTGGTGGAGGCGCTTGGTGGCGCCATCTGGGTGGAAAGCGCAGTCAACGCGGGGACAATCTTCCACTTCACGATACCGGCCGAGCCCGCGACGATTTCTGAAATCCCTCCACCAGTCTCACCGGCAAACCCAACGGGCAGGGAAGCAGGAAATGGGCGTGTGGTCGATCGCTCTCCGCTGAGCATTCTCCTCGCGGAGGACAATCTCATCAACCAAAGGGTCACCGTCGTCATGCTTCGGCGCATGGGCTACACGTGTGACGTTGTCGAAAACGGCAGGTCGGCGTTGGAAAAGGCACGGGCGAAGCACTACGACCTCATCCTCA
>JAGRMX010000720.1 GCA_020441025.1 Leptospiraceae bacterium | reverse complement strand
GAAAGATTATGAAGCAGAAAAGGCCAATCCGTTGGTTTGGCTGTTGTTAGATCCTTGGCCGAAAACTGAAGTTCCAGAGATGGTGGGTCATCCTCGTTTGCAAAAAATCGAAAGGTCGCATTGCGAATAAATGTGCCATTAATGGATTCGAAGTCTATTCTGCACAAGGCAGCTTCGTTGCGACTGAGTAAGGCTTCGATAAAAGCGGACCATCGGTCAGGATAGGGTCGACCAGGAAGAATATTCATAGTTAAACAGTAAATATAATTGATAAATTGTCAAGAGTTTTTTTATATCGTGACACAAGGGGCATTTTGTGGGACATTTGGGGCATTCTCGAATCCGACAAAACCCGACAAAATCCGACACTTTCAGGGGCCTTTTCGGTGCCTGAGCAACCGGGACATTTTTGGGGAATTTGGGGAATCAGGACCGCTAAGGTTTCCCCTGTTCCCCGGCTGTTCTTTGCGGTGGCTCAGATTTGCTCTGGCCTTCGTGCCCGGGTGATATGAAGGATCATTCCGGGCTCGCCGAAAAGGGCTGTCGAAATCTTGTTGATTGCGGCC
>JAGRMX010000071.1 GCA_020441025.1 Leptospiraceae bacterium | reverse complement strand
TATAGATTGTATGAGATCCTGGATGTTCCGGCGGAATCTTCAACACCGGAGGGACGATCCTCATTGGATGCGTCGCCGGGTGGACAATCGCAAGATGAATCGGTATCAGTTAAAGAAGGTACCGGTAATATGAATGCGGAAGTTTTAGCCATACGTGACGCGGCGCACGACACCCGTGCGCTGTTGCTAAGGCACATAGACGGTTCGTTCCACTTTTCTCCCGGACAATGGGTGGATGTATCACTGCCGAATTTTGAAGAACGACGCGTATTTTCCATCGCGTCCGCTCCCCGTGATGACGGTACATTTATGCTGGCCACACGTATTCGCAGTAACAGTGAATTCAAACAGAAATTGGCCGTCCTGAAAGCGGGCAATGCGTTAAAAGTCAGCAAACCCATGGGCGAGTTTACCATTCCGGAAAAAGAAGCGCGGCCGATTGTGTTATTGGCCGGCGGTATTGGAATCACACCGTTTCGTTCAATGCTGGAACAGGCCCTGCTGAGCGGGGACACACGGTCCTTCTATTTGTTTTATTCCAATCATACCCCCGATAGCACGGCCTTCTTTCGTGAACTGAAAGATTGGTCCGCTGATGCGGAAAACTTTCATTTCATTCCGACCGTTACCAGATCGGGAAAATTTGAATGGGGGGGCGAACGCGGCAGAATTACTGTACCGCTGATTAAAAAATATCTGGCTGACGATATGCAGGCGGCGGTATATTATATTGCCGGACCACCGGAAATGGTCACCGCGTTGCGCTCCGTTTTATTGGAAGGCGGCATTGCGGAGAGTCATATAATCTTTGAAGAATTCACCGGCTATTGACCGGGAAACCGTTATGGAATATCGTACTCCTCATCGAATACTTCAAGGCGTTCCGGCCAGCGACGGCGCCGGAGT
The DNA here is from genome assembly GCA_020441025.1 of Leptospiraceae bacterium. GTDB lineage: Bacteria > Spirochaetota > Leptospiria > Leptospirales > Leptonemataceae > JAGRMX01. The sequence continues at coordinate 10,083 of JAGRMX010000071.1, read as the reverse complement.
AAAGCTCACTCGCATAATCGGTTCGCCCATGCTGGAGCAAATCGATCCGTTTCTGTTGCTGGATGAATTTAAAAGTGAGAATCGCGACGATTACATCGCCGGTTTTCCACCGCATCCGCATCGCGGTTTTGAAACCATCACCTACATGAAGCAGGGCAGCTTCAAACACCAGGATTCGGTGGGTTACGAAGGATTGCTGGGTCCGGGTTCGGTGCAATGGATGACCGCCGGACGCGGAATCATTCACAGCGAAATGCCCGCCATGCAGGACGGCCTGTTGTGGGGTTTTCAATTATGGTTAAACTTACCCGCGCGCCTGAAGATGATTCCTCCACATTATCAGGATATTCAAGCCGAGAGCATTCCGCGTCTGGAAAACGACGATTACGCCATTGTGCTGATTGCTGGAGAATTTAACGGAACCCGCGGCGCCGGTAAATCGCACTTTCCCCTGACATATTTCGATGTTACCATCAAGCCCGGTGGCTCGGTGGAGATCCCTTCCAGCCCGAATGACACCGCCTGCGCTTACGTATACACCGGGAATGTGGCCTTCGGAAGCTCTCAAAGCGAGCAGCCTGTGCCGGCACAGCGATTTACGGTGCTCCATCCCGGCGAATGCGTGCGCGCCGCTTCCGATCAGGGCGGCGGATTTTTACTGATTTCGGCCGCGCCCATCAATGAGCCCATCGCGCGTTACGGACCCTTTGTAATGAATACCGTCGAAGAGCTGGAACAGGCTTTTCACGACTACCAGAACGGAGTTCTGCACGTTATCTGAAAACTTACGGCAATATTAGATTGACGCCCGCCCGTCCCTGCGCATAGTTTTCGGAGTGCCGACCGGTGACGCAAATGAATGCGTTGCATGCGGAACGACACCAGAGATTCACTTTTTCAGCACCTGCTGGAAATTCAAACGGGCAAATGATAGTATGAAAACACCTTTCAGCACAGAAGACATGGAGCGCATCACAAAAGCGGTCAATGAGGCGGAGCAAAAAACTTCCGGCGAAATCGTACCCTATTATGTTCAGGCCAGCGATGAGTACGAAGAAGTCATCTGGCGGGGCGGCATGTTTTTCGGCGGTCTGGCCATGGTGATTTTAATCGGTCTGCAACAATTCACCGACCTCTGGCTGGAATTCGGCATTATCGGTTCGCTGTTCATAGTTCTGGCCGCCGGCGCGCTGGGCATTCTGGTGGCCATGGCCATTCGACCCATCCGCCTGGCATTGGCCGGCAAAGCGCTGATTGATCGGCGGGTAGCGGCCCGGGCACTGGAAGCGTTCGTTGAACAGGAAGTATTCGATACCCGCGATCGCACCGGTATCTTGATTTTCCTGAGTTTATACGAGCGTCGCGTGCAGGTTATCGGCGATTCCGGCATCAACGCGCGCGTACCCGAAGGCGCGTGGCAGGAAGTGGTCGATATCATCGTCTCTCACATGAAAACCGGCACACCGGGAGCCGGACTGGTCAAGGCGATTGAAAAGTGCGGCGAGTTGCTGCGTACCAGCGGCGTAGAGATTCGTCCGGATGACACCAACGAGTTATCGGACGGTTTGCGCCGCGGACAATAATGTCATCGCGTTCTTTTTGTAATTCAGATCTTAACACGGGTAGTCACGCGCGGACGCGGACGCGGCTTACAATACTTCGCATCCGATGGATTGCAAACATCGCCGCCGCTTTGTATTTTTTCCTATTCAGTGTGCATTTTCTGGATGCGCGTGAAGTTCCATATCTCGGCGGCCATGTCAATGACTACGCTTCCATGCTCTCCACAAACACGCGGAGTGAGCTGGAAGAAATGCTGGCCCGACATGAACGCGAAACCACCAATCAGGTGGTGATTCTGACCATCGATTCCCTTGAAGGTGAAGTACTGGAATTGTATTCCATTGAAGTAGTCGATACCTGGAAATTGGGTCAGCAGGATAAAGACAACGGAATTCTATTGCTTATCGCAAAGGCCGACCGCAAAGTTCGCATTGAAGTCGGCTATGGTCTGGAAGGCGCATTGCCGGATGCCATCGCCAATCGTATAATCGATTATGAAATTGTACCCCATTTTAAGAACGGCGAATTTGATGCCGGCGTGAAAGCGGGCACCGAAGCCATTCTGATGGCGATTGCCGGTGAATACAGCGTCGAGCCCGCCGGAATCGTTGAGTATTTCACCAAACGCAAGCCGGCTCATTTATACGAAAATGTGGGTACGGATAGCACAGGCCAATCCGCCGACGTACAGTCGACTGAAAGTAATACAGAATCTGAATCGAGTATTCTTGATGAGGATCTTGATTTTGAAGATGTGGCCGAAATAGCCGGCGGCATCATTGCATTTATATTAGGCGCGGTCTTCTTTCTGGCGATATTCATCTGGTTTGGCCGGGTCTGGTTCTTCAGTTCCGGTGTTACCGGCTGGATTCTGGCTTTTGTTTTCCTGCCGATTTTGTTCGTCCCTTTCGCCTTCCTGCTGGACGTGCTATTCGGAAACACCGATTCATGGTGGTACATTGTATTGTTTGTTCTGTTTCTGGGCGGTAGACTCTGGTTCCTTTATTCCGAGCGCGGCCAGATATACAGCGAACGCTTTGCACCCGACCTGAGCAGCAGCGGATCTTCTTCGGGCTCCTACTCGTCCGGATCGTCCTATTCATCCGGTTCTTCTTATTCTTCTTCGAGCAGCAGTTACAGTGGTGGTGGAGGCAGCTTTGGGGGCGGTGGCGCATCGGGCAGTTGGTAACTGCAATTCGCTACGGCTTACGGTAGCCGGTAGAAGAAAATTGAGTATCTTAAAGTGTGGGTTACCTGAATGTAATCGTATGGCCCTGGAATAAAATGACCGGACGCGATTGGCGACCGGAAAACAGCTCATCTCATTTGCGCATCGGCAATGTTCCAAAAATGAATACAGGGATTATATGTAAATATTATGAGTGATAAAGTTGAAAAGAGTGAATCCGAATGGCGCGAGCAACTACCGGAAGATGTGTACCGCATTACCAGGGAAAAAGGTACCGAACGTGCATTCACCGGCAAGTACTACCAGAATAAAGCAAAGGGCGTATACCGCTGTGTATGCTGCGGTAGCATATTATTCGATTCCAGTACCAAATATGAATCCGGCAGCGGTTGGCCCAGTTTTTACGCTCCGGCTCATGAATCCCACGTGGCGAAACTGGAAGATCGATCGCATGGAATGGTCCGCACGGAAGTGCTCTGCAGTAAATGCGATGCGCACCTTGGTCATGTATTCCCGGACGGACCGGCACCCACCGGTCAGCGTTATTGCATAAACTCGGCTTCATTGGATTTTACGCCCGACAAATAAGCACAGTCAATACTGAGTCATCTCAAATCTGCATACATGCAGTTTTGAGGTGTCATCCGGGTGTGCGGGTATTCTACTTGCATTGAGCGGCGCATACATCGATGTGTTTGTATGGAAACTTCCGGCATCGATCATGTTACCATACGTCCCAGCCTGGTTTCACAGGATTGGCACGGACAACATTGTTATGGTTGTGGCCCGGAAAATCCGCACAGTCTGCACGCCGACTTTAATTTCGACGAATTGACCGGCGAAGTACGCTTTGATTTTCAACCACCTTCTTTCGCGTTGGGCGCTCCCGGATATGTTCACGGCGGTGTGCTGGCATCCATCATGGATGAGGCCCAGGGCGTGTTATGCTTTCATGTCGGTCATGTTGTTATGACCGACGAATTGCATATGAAGTACCACAAGGCTACGGCTCTGGATAAGCCGTTCCGGGTGCGCGCCTGGATTACCGCTGTACGCAAACGCCGTATGTACACTCACGGCAGTGTACACAGCCTGGAGGGAGAACTGCTGGTCAGTTCCCGCGCGGTCTGGTATCTGTTGCCGGAAAGAATCATTCAGCGCATGATGTACGCCGAATACCACGCGGAGTACGATCGTATTAAAGCGATTATTGAAGCAAATCGTAGGCGGGCCAAAAACATTCGTAAACGCCTGCGTGCCGAAAAAAAATAACGTCTGCACCGCACTGAAGACTCAATCGCCGGTCATGCGTTACCTGATGGTCTGATAGACCGCACCTTCAGCATGACCCGATGTATATCCCCGCCGATTACGTAAATCGACGGCACCAGATAGAGTATGATCAACGTGCCGAACATAAGGCCGTAACTGAGGGCCACGCACATCTGCGAGAGAAAGGGATCGTAGCCGCCGATTCCATAAGCGGTCGGCAGCAGTCCCAGCACGGTTGTGAGAGTCGTTAACAGAATCGGTCGCAGACGCGAGACGGCTCCGTCGATGATATAATCCCAACTGGCGTACGGATCGCCGGATTCTATTTCGGCCCGATCGGTCAGGATCCGGTACACCATCACAATCGAATCGTTCACGATGACTCCCATCAGTCCGATCATGGCCATGCCCGCAAACATGGACATGGGATACCCGTGCAGAAACACCGACCAGATGACACCGATGAATCCGAATGGTATCGCCAGAATCACTACAAACGGCATACGGAACGAATTAAATATCAACGCGATGATCAAATAAATGCCCAGTAGAGCAATCACCGCCGCAATCAGCAGGTCCGCAAAAATTTCCTGCGTTTCCACCGGTTCACCCGCATAAGAAAGATACACATCCCGGCTGGAACCGAATTGCGCGTCCACCTTGCGGATCACGTCTTCACCGGAGATAACATCCACATCTAACGTTCCAAAAACGGTGGTAGTTCGTTTCCCATTATAATGATGAATCTGTCCCGTGCCGGGTTGGGGTTGAATATATACCAGTTCATCCAGATTGATCATCTGTCCGTTACGATTCAGGATGGGCATCAGCTTTAAGAAATCCCGGTCGGCGCGCGCGCGTTCGTTCAAGCGCAATCGAAAATCCAATGTTTGATCCAGCGTAACCAGATCGGTAACCACCATCCCGTCAAATGCGATTCGAAGGGTCTGCACAACGTCCTCCACCGAAAGACCGGTACGGGACAGCATATCATGGTTGATTTTCAAATTCCATTCGTCCTTACCGATGACCCGGTCGTCGTCCACCTCCAGCACTCCGGCCTGTTCGCTCAGAAAAGATTTTATTTCATCGGCCCGGTTGTAGCGTAGATTATCATCGTTGCTTACAACGCGTATTTCAAATTCTTTTCCCAGGGGCGGTCCGATTCTCTGCAACTCAACCGTATACTCGAATTGGCTAGCGCTACTCACGGGCCGCAGCTCGTCCCGGATCACATCCATGATTTCCCGAGCGGTCCGATCGCGTTCTGAAAAAGGCGTCAGATACGCCATGACAATGGCGATATTATCCAGCGTGCCGCGCTCCGCAGTGGTGTCCGTGCTGTTGGTCCCCACTCTGGTGGTATAGCCGACCAGTTCGTTTTCAGGTAACTGTCGGATGATTTTTTCAATGGCCAGAGTGGCCTCGGTCGTTTTGGCCAGGCTGTAACCGCTCGGCAGCGATACGTCGATATAGAAACCTTCAGCGGCGTCCTGAGGAAAAGCCTCGCGTCGCATACCAAAACGCATGAGCATCATGGAGCCGATAAAAAGCACCAGAAAGGCTCCCAGAATCACATACCGAAATCGCAAGCCGTGCCAGAGCGCATAGCGATAGGCGCCTTCCAGTTTATGAACAAATGCTTTCTTTTGCACATTCCGACTTCCGGATGTATCCGACCGATTGTTCGGTTCGGCTTTATCGGAAGAGTGGGATCGTTCCCAATGCGCCAGGTGCACGGGTAAGAAGAGATAGCTATCGATTAAGGAACCCAGCAGTGCGGTAACCACAATGAATGGAATCACCCATACGAACTGTCCGGGTAATCCCGCCAGACTCAGCAGCGGAGTGAACGCCGTCATGGTAGTAGTGGCCGATGCCAGCACCGGTTTCCACATGGTGGCCACGGCCGATGTAGCGGCCGCATGCGGCTCCATTCCGCTTTCACGATTGGAATTGTACTGCTCGGCAATCACAACCGCATCGTCTACCAGCATACCCAGTACGATGACGAATCCCGCGAGGGTGAGCATGTTCATATCCAGACCGACCGCGTTCAGTATAATGAATACGAACAAAACCGAGAACGGTATGCCGAACGCGGTCCAGAAGGCCGTGCGCACATCGAATACAAGAAACAAAATCCCCATAACGAGTACGAAGCCGATGATGGCATTACTTATAACCAGGTTTAACCGATCGCGGGCAATTCGGGATGAGTCCACATGGATCTTATAGCTGACTCCTTCGGGCAATTCCAGCGACTCCATAAAGGCGTGCACGGCATCGCTGGTTTCATACGTATTGGCGCCCGCTTTTTTTTTCAGAATAATGGACGCGCCGGGGGCGCCATTATTGCGAACCATTAATTTGCGATCTTCGGGTTCCAGTTTCAATTCGGCGATATCACGCAGCTTCACTCCGAATCCGTCCGCCGACATGCGAATGTTCGTATCGAGCACGTCCCGGTAGTCTTCAAACTTGTTGACTGAAACGATTTTCTTTTCGGCCACGAACGATTCCAGCGTACCGCCCGATCCTTCCAGGTTACGTTTGCCGATTTCGGAAGCGATCAGACGCAGATCGATGAAATGGCCCCGCGCTTTAACCGGATCCACCAGTATGTTCACTTCCTGCTCCGGATGCCCCACAAGTATGGCCGCGGAAATGCCCGGTAGCTGACGCAAGCGATCTTCGGTTTTGAAAATAAAATCGTCCAGTTCAGTATAGGAACCGCTGAACGCGATTTGTATAAACGGAATATCGTCCGATGTTACCGTTCGTAGCGAAGGTCGGCCTTCAATGTCTATAGGCAGGTCCTCCACTCTGGCAACCGCCGCATCCACATCATCAAACAGACGTTGAAATTCCAGGTCGCCCATATTCTCATCCGCCACCACCTGGATGACCGACATGCCTTCGCTGGATGTGGAGCGCACCTCTTGAATTCCAACCACTTCCTCAAGCTCTTCTTCTATTTCGATGGTTATATTGACTTCCACATCGTGCGCGGACGCTCCGGGATAAATTGTGGTGATAAAGATATGACCCAGATTGATGGGCGGAAACGCTTCCTTGTTCATTTTGATGATGGCACTGGCGCCCAGCAATGCGGTACCCAACACCAGCACATTCACCAGCATCCCACGTTGTAAAAAAAAGCTTACCAGACGTCCCATTTGAACTCTATCTATCGCGCAGCGATTATATTATCCAGCTAAAAAATTGAATCAAATTCATACCTATTTCTGATCCGCAGTCGTTTCCATCTGGACAACCTGACACATATGAATGGTTTACTATCCATGACCGAAACCAAAAAGGGATACCTTATAATCTTATTTCAATCCATAAACAACATGGAAAAATTCGAAGCATATCGCCAGCTGGCCGCACCGGTATTGGAAAATTGTGGTGCTCGCTTTCTGACCCGCGGCATGCCCGAGAAAACCTACGAACACGGCCAATCGGAACGCGTGGTCCTCCTGGAATTTGACAGTGTAGCGGCGGCGATATCGCTGTATGAAAGTCCGGCTTATCAGGAATCTCTGAAAGCCCTCGGTGACGGTGCAGTCCGGGATGTGCGCATAGTGGCGGGCTATTGAAGTTTTAAAGGCAATACGTAGAATATATTCTGCGTTTGCAATGATATTATATTTACACAGGGGGAAGCTTAAATGCTGGACAGAGCTACGAATCGGGTATCAATATCTCCATGATATCTTTATTTCGTCCGTTCATGACACGGACGCAACTGTTGAAGAATCAAATGTTGAAAATGAAGCGATTGCCAATCCTTTTGCTGCTGAGCGGTTTTCTTTTTACCGACAGTAATTGCCAAAACGCCAATACTGATTGCCACGGAGTGGATTGTAGCTGGCTACAGGCATATTTATTATACAATATCAATACATACATAGCCACAGGAGCGGATACGGCCGGGTGTGGAATATTTATCAGTAACGATCTGACCAACTGGGATTCTGTGTTCCGGCCGGACTCTTCGATCAACTGTCAGTTCCTGGTTACCATGAATTATAAAAACGGATTCTTTGCGGTCGGTGGATCGGACGCCGGCAATCAGTGTATAGCCTTCACCAGTTCGGACGGAATCAATTATACACAACGCGATTGTATGCCGATCGCCAGCACCGCCGTAACAGATTCAGTATATGTGAATAATCGCCTCTGGTTTTCCACCCAGTCAACAAACATGCGCTATTCCGATGACTTCGGAATCACCTGGCAGACCACTACCATACCCGGCGGCTCAGGCAACAGTCTATTTTGGGACGGAACGGCATTCCTGGTGGGAGCTTCCGGCGGCCAGATCTACAGAGCCAACGATCCCGCAGATGCACTGGGAGGTTGGAGTAACCCACATACCGCAGCCGGCGCTATTTTTGATATTGTTTCCACACCTGTCGCCACATTGGCTGTGGGAGGAACGACCACCGTTGCACTTACATCAAATAATTACTTCGGTTCAGTGACCGACGTCAGTGCCAACGTTTTTAACGGAAGGCCGGGAAGCGAGACGCCAGGGCGCGCCGCAGTATTCAACGGCACTACGTACGTATTCGGTGGCATCGGATTTACTGCCGGCAATAGCTGTATTGCCGATCATTCTACGGATCTGACCAACTGGGCCGGAGCAACGCGCATTGCGAATTTGTGCAACTATACCGGCTCCGGTTCCAATCAGCACCAGGCCGGAAATCTGGATGTGCTGGACGGAGTCGGCCTGTTTGCCTCCGGAGCATCCTTCAGCGGAGCTAATTCCGAGAAATATGTGGCCCGGTCTACTGATGGAGTGATCTGGACTGTAACCAATACAGGTTTTATAATAACCGACATCATGCAATTTCCGTAGATAAATTTAATGCCAACTGGCAAATCGTGTATCACATTCCTTCGGTTGACAGGCTGAAATTTATATCTGTGGTATCAACGGATATCCGTACTTATATCTCGTATCAAAAAAGTTTTAGGGAGATTTGGGAAATTCATTTGATATACATGCACGAAACGCCATCTATGTATTGTAAGCTTACTTCCCGATGCAGAACACGGAAAAGATTCGACCCAGAATTTCTTCATTATCAATGCGTCCCGATATCATACCGGTATGTTCAATGGCCCGATCCAGTTCCAGGGCGCAAATTTCCGCCGGTGCCTTCGTAGACCATAACTCCAGTAACTTTTCCAGGGCGTTTCGAATTTGATGAAAATGATAGCGCTGTCGGTCTTCCAGCAATATCGGGTCGGGAGTATTTTCCGAACCCAGCACCTGCTCGGTAATCACATCACGTAGATAATCTATGCCTTCGCCCGTAACACAGGAAATGTTCAGCGCGATTGAATCCGGCAATCTATCCCGGTAAAGCGCAGAACCGTCGCGGATGTCGCACTTATTGAATACGTGAATAACCCGACACTGTTCCGGAAAGTCGGGAAAGGTATATGGCTCCGCACCGGAATCGACGATGTGCAGTATGATCTCACTTTCTTCAATTGCGCGTCTCGATCGAAGTACGCCCTGTTTTTCAATTTCATCTTCGGTTTCGCGCAACCCGGCCGTATCCACCAGTCGTACCGGAACTCCACCCAGTTGGATCTCCTCGCTCAAATAGTCGCGGGTAGTACCTGCGGTGCTCGATACCAACGCCCGATCCCAGCCCAGAATGTAGTTCAATAAAGAAGACTTGCCCGCGTTGGGAATTCCCACCAGCGCAATCTGGACTCCCGACCGCAATCGTTCGGTTTCATGAGCGCGCTCCAGCAAGGCTTGAATCCGTCGCAAAAGATCTTCGACGCGGCGCCGACGTTCGGGAAGTTGCTCAAAAGTCAAATCTTCATCCGCAAAATCGATTTCGGCTTCCGTTTCGGCTTTCAGATGAATCATGGCCGAACGAAACATGGAAACCAGCCGTGAAATCTCACCGCTGATGTTTTTGCGACCCGCTTCCAGTTCCAGTTCACTGCGGGCGGTGATGATCTGATGCACGGCTTCCGCCTGGGTTAAATCCATACGGCCGTTCAGATACGCGCGTCGCGTA
>JAGRMX010000719.1 GCA_020441025.1 Leptospiraceae bacterium | reverse complement strand
ATCCTGCAACACATAGCTGTAACTGCCATGCAGCACGCCAGGACGCCCGTAGCTGAGCGGACTCGCATGTTGCCCCGGTCCTGATCCCAACCCTCCAGCCTCCACGCCAGTCAGACGGACGTCATAGTCTTCCACAAACGGGAAGAACATTCCCGCCGCGTTCGATCCGCCCCCGACGCAGGCGATGACTTCGTCCGGCAGCCGACCCAGCGTCTCCAGGCACTGTTCACGACACTCGCGACCAATCACCGATTGAAAATCCCGGACCATCATCGGAAAAGGATGCGGACCGATCACCGAACCGATGATGTAATGCGTCGACTCAACGCTCGCCATCCAGTCCCGCATCGCTTCGTTCACCGCATCACGTAACGTTTTCGACCCCGACTCGACCGACCGCACTTCCGCCCCCATGTTCCGCATCAAGAACACGTTCAGTTTCTGTCGGCGAATATCTTCGGCCCCCATGTACACGATGCATTGCAATCCAAACCGGGCGCAGGCAGTCGCACTCGCGACCCCGTGCTGTCCCGCACCGGTCTCGGCAATGACCCGCTTCTTCCCCATCCGTA
>JAGRMX010000718.1 GCA_020441025.1 Leptospiraceae bacterium | reverse complement strand
TTGGTCGGCATGGTACGTCGGTTCGATTAACCCGCGACCACGCACACCCAGAATGCGAGCCGGCAACGAAGTCATTTTGCGAATCGCCTCCTGGAGCGTGATGGTACGTCTTTCACGCACGTAGCGGGCGAGCACCCGCGGAAAGGTTCCAAAGTTGCGCGGATGCGGATGGCCTACACGTTCGCCATCGGTCAGCGCCGCTCCGTCGGAGGCGATTGCGCAATACGGATAACGCAGGAGTTTTTCGAGATTCTCTTCGTCCATTCCAAAACCGATCATCGTGCTGCTGCCGGAGAGCACCAGGTCGCACAAGAGATCAAAAGGATCGCGCCCCAGAAGTCGGGCCGCTTCGTCCAGGCGTTTGCTTTCCAGCCAGCGATAGGCCGGGTTCGTCACCATGGCCAGCATCACGTCATGGTACGAGCCCAGATCGGTTACTTTGTATTCGACCTCGCTTTTGATCCATTGACGTTCAAGCGGATTTGCAAGCAGACGTCGGATGGCTGGCAGACCCTGTTCTCTGAGATGCAACGGAAAGAGATTCAGAAGCA
>JAGRMX010000717.1 GCA_020441025.1 Leptospiraceae bacterium | reverse complement strand
ACCATTACATTGGCGGTGCAACAGGCCCCCTGATAACTGATCTGTAATTGGGTGGGAGATGTCAATTGACAGATGGGAACGTATTGGGGTTGCGGAATGTCGGTGCGAAAGTTACAGACCGAAAATGCCTTTGCGGTGTCTACCGTCGAAATAGTCACATTGGTTGAGTTTGTAGCGGACAGATTGGCCAGTCCACTCTGTACCTGATTCACAGGTGAAGCGGAAATTGATGAGCTATTGTTTGCACTTGATAGGGCCGTCAGCAGGGACAATAAATCGTCGGAATCATTCGGGAATGCTTGTATGCAATTGGCAGTGGAAATCGCGGTGGCAATACACATACAAATACAGATATGTATTCGTTTGCGACAGATGGTGCGAATCTCCAGATGACGTATGACCTGGGTGTGCAGTACTACGAATGTGTGTCAATGGATCTGCGAAAAATCCCTGGTAAATGTTACTTAAAATTACTCATCCTGGGCCGGATTCATGTTCTAATCTGGTTGTCCCGGCAGGTAGGCGTGCGGATGGCCCAAAGTGCTCAGTTTGGCTGAGTACAACCATCCAGCAAGTGTTTCATTTGCTG
>JAGRMX010000716.1 GCA_020441025.1 Leptospiraceae bacterium | reverse complement strand
AGCTCGTGACGACGGCGGACAATCTGATGATGTACAAGTACATCGTTAAGAACGTAGCGCGTCGTCATGGTAAGAGCGTCACGTTTATGCCCAAGCCACTGTTCGGTGATAACGGCTCCGGACTGCACACCCACTTTTCGTTGTGGAATGAAGGTACGCCGTTGTTTGCCGGGAGCGGCTACGCGGGGCTTAGCGATATGGCCCTGCATGCACTGGGTGGATTACTGAAGCACGCGCCGGCCGTGTTGGCATTTACGAATCCAACGACGAATAGCTACAAGCGATTGGTGCCGGGCTATGAAGCGCCCGTCAACCTGGCATACTCGCAACGGAACCGCTCGGCAGCCTGTCGAATTCCGATGTACAGTCCGAGTCCCAAGTCGAAACGTATTGAGTTCCGCTGTCCGGATCCCACCTGCAATCCATACTTCGCCTTCGCCGCGATTCTGATGGCAGCGATCGATGGCATTCAGAATAAGATCAGCCCTGGGGAACCATTGGATAAGGACATCTACGACTTGCCGCCGGAGGTGTTGGCGAGTGTCCCCAAGACTCCCGCGTCGCTCGACGATGCTCTGGCGTCGCTCGA
>JAGRMX010000715.1 GCA_020441025.1 Leptospiraceae bacterium | reverse complement strand
GAATAAGCTACTGGAAATCCTCTGTGTTTATGGTGAACGCAGGAATGAGATCATGAAAAGCAATTTTATGGATTATTCCAATAGAAAGGAAGTTGCTACCGTTTAATTATGGAGACCGTGTCAACTGCCCGCCTCAATTTTCAAACGGCCGGCAGTTAATGGTTGGCCAGCAAAATGGCTAAATTTACAGCTCAGTAACTTCCGATAATTGCGAATTATGACGTTTATCGGGATTCCGCGTCTTGCCCGAACCGGGCTGATTGGTAACACTTTAAGCCGGTCGGATTGGTTACAACCCTGCTGAATTCGGAGCGCAGGGATACAGAGGCTGTTAAAGAAAGCCGATCTGTATATTATTCTAAATGCCCCAAACCAAACTATTTCTCATCCAGCTCGGGGTCTCTGGACAGGGCAAAATTCATCTTCCTGGCAATGTGGATAGCCATATCAAGATTCTGCTTTTCCACAAAAACAAGTACCTCGTGGGGCCCACCAAGCCTTGCCTGTAAGGAACAGTTGATGCCCGCCGCCTGTAGCGCATCTGAAAGCACTTCAGGTGCGCGGTTATTAATCACGGTATGTAAATGTACCCAAT
>JAGRMX010000714.1 GCA_020441025.1 Leptospiraceae bacterium | reverse complement strand
GTAAATGTAATCGAACTGCTCGGGCAGCAAAGGCGAACCGGTGGACAGAAATGCTCGGATCGAAGAAAGGTTATGCTCGCCTGGAATATCGTGACCCGATTGCTCTAGAGCTGCGAAGTATCGCGCACTTGTGCCAAAGACATTGCATTTTTCCTTCTCTGCCAGCCGAAAGAGCGCGCCAGGACCGGGATGAAATGGATTACCATCGAATAGAACCACTTTTGAGCCTACAGCCAGGGCGCTAACCAACCAGTTCCACATCATCCAGCCGCAGGTAGTGAAATAGAACGTGCTTTCTTCTTTGCGCAAATCGCAATGGAGCACATGTTCTTTGAGATGATTTAGTAGAACGCCGCTTCCCTGTACCATGCATTTGGGTAAGCCCGTGGTTCCCGATGAATACATGATGTATACTGGATCCATGAAGGAACGCGGAACAAAGTCGATATCGCCTGCGTCTACCAGGAAGTCTTCGAGCAGTACCGAATTTTGAATGCCGGTCAGGTCTGGTCGATCCGGAGAACCGGGTACAACAATGATCTTTTGTAGATCGATTCGCGATGCAATCTCGCGCACTTTATCCAGAACAGAGATCCACTT
>JAGRMX010000713.1 GCA_020441025.1 Leptospiraceae bacterium | reverse complement strand
ATGTCCTCCGCGTCCATCTCCCAGTCCAGCTGAGCCGCATCGAACAGCGCCCGGGCGGCATCGCGCTCGATTTCTTTTTGCTGTTCATCGAGGGATTCATCCGCCGCAATCAGGGAAAATTGTTTCTGCAATTGATCGTACGCGTCCCGCTCCCACTCCACGTACTCGGTCGCGATGCCCACATCGACATAGTTGTTCCAGTCGTCGATGTCGGTCATGCGATCGGCGCGGTTCATGTAGCGCTCGACATCGGTTTTATTAAACTCCTCGAATTCTTTGAAAGTCTGCGCCATCAACTGCGGGCCGGGCAACACCAGGTGATAGATAATCGATACGATACACGCAAGAGCAGTGGCCCGCATGAAGGGCGAAAATTTATATGCCAGCTCTACTCCTTTGCGCAACTTGCGTTGCCAATCACGTTCTTGCTGTCGCCGGATCTGGCGATTTAATAAATTATCATTACTGTTTTCATTGGAGGCAAGCCGCTCAAAAAGTCCGCGGCCGGGGCTGCGATCAGAAGCGAGCCATGGATGGCGAGCGACACGAGAACGGAACAGGATTGTGGATTTCGATACACTCGTTCATGCGCGGGCGGTTCTTCC
>JAGRMX010000712.1 GCA_020441025.1 Leptospiraceae bacterium | reverse complement strand
AGTCGCGTGGGGTCGGTCCGAATCTCGAGCGGAATCGGCGTGTCATACCTGATGACCAGTGCGACTCCCTTGCCTAGGGCCCGCGTTTGAAGCAGCCCAACCACTTCCTCGAACACCTGCACCGTGGCGGTGGTTACGCATTCGGCCGACATCCTGCCTGCTTCGATCTTCGAAACGTCGAGAATGTCGTTGATGATCGTTAGCAAGTGATGCGCGTTCGATTTAATCGTGGATACTGCTTCACGTCGGAGTTCATCCTCTCCGTCGTGACCTTCCAACAGATCCGCGTAGCCTAGGATCGCGGTCATCGGCGTACGAATTTCATGGCTCATGTTCGCCAGAAAGTCTGTCTTCGCCCGATTGGCCTCATCCGCCTTTGCGGCAAGCTTTTCCGCCAAGGCGATTTGCTTGCTCAGCTCGACGTTCAGAACCTCGACCTTCTGACGGGCGACGACTTGGGCGTCGACGTCCAGATGTTGTCCAATCATTCGCACGGGGCGGCCGCGGCCATCACGTTCAATAACGCGGCCCGTACTGCGAATCCACTTAAAACTGCCGTCGCGACAGCGCAGGCGAAACTCCTGATCGTAGTCGAAGGCGTCGTCC
>JAGRMX010000711.1 GCA_020441025.1 Leptospiraceae bacterium | reverse complement strand
CATCGATAAACACCTGATCCAGCCCTTCCTGTTCCGCCTGCAGCTTGACCAGCCCACTTCCCGGGACAATCAATCCTTCGACAGACGGGTTTATTTTGCGACCCCGAACCACTTCAGCGACCGCGCGCATATCTTCAATTCGGCCATTGGTGCAGGACCCGATGAAAACCTTGTCCACTTTTATATCGGTAAGTCTGGTTCCTGGTTCAAGCCCCATATAGGCTAGGGCCCGTTCGATGGATGCCTTTTTATCAGGATCCTGCGCATCTGCGGGATTTGGGACGACACCAGTAATTGGCAAAACGTCTTCAGGACTGGTGCCCCAGGTTACGCTAGGCACGATATCCGCTGCGTCAATGACGACGGTGCGGTCAAAAGTCGCGCCCTCATCCGTGACCAGCGTTTTCCAGTAGGTTACCGCCGCGTCCCAATCTGCCCCTTTGGGCGCCATGGGACGCCCCTTCAAATAGGCAAATGTTTTCTCATCCGGCGCAAACAGGCCCGCACGTGCACCGCCCTCTATCGACATGTTGGATACGGTCAGGCGTCCTTCAATCGACATTTCTTCGAAAACGCGCCCACGATATTCGATTACGTGGCCGGTGCCGCCAGCC
>JAGRMX010000710.1 GCA_020441025.1 Leptospiraceae bacterium | reverse complement strand
GTTTATTGCGGCTATCGGTAAAATGTTTCATGGCGGGCACCGTGGCTTTAAACTTTCGCTCAGTATAAGTTTAAAACAACCGTGCTCATCTACGCTTGCAATGGTTTTAAAGCGGATTGTGTTATGAGAGCGTGATTTGGAGGGGTTTTGGTTCTATAAAAACACCGGGACTCGCTTAAATAGTAATATTGTTAATTTTCACTGAACGCTTTCATCGAACAGAATCGTTGCTACAGACCCTACTTAACATCAAGGGCGGTTATTCCGTCCCAATCGGGGGGAATACCATGCTCCATAAATCGTCGTATTCGCTGGACGAAGAACGTCACTACCGTGTCGGCGGCGTTGATGTCCAGAATGGATTGAAAAATCTCAAGTGCTGCCTGGAAATCTCGATTCAAATAAGCGTGCATGGCGCGTTCAAATTTTCCGCGCGTACTTAACTTTAAAGCGCGTTGCTCGGTCGGATCGCCTTCAAAAATTTCTATCATGGCTACCGAATCGCCTTTACCCTTTACCTTCACATAATCTATTAATCGATAGGCGTACTTATCCGGCTCGGAAAGACTGAACAAACTCTGCTCGCTAAGAATGGTCGTTATGCCGTAGTGTTT
>JAGRMX010000070.1 GCA_020441025.1 Leptospiraceae bacterium | reverse complement strand
GCAATGCTCGCTGATAGCTGCCATACGACCGCTCAATGCGATGGTAGTTGCGCTTTTTGTCCTCTTCCTCGTGCTCCAGTCGACGTTCCGCTTTGATATACAGCGTATCGTCTTCCACGGACACATCGATGTCTTTTTCGTTCATTCCGGGCAGGTCAGCTTTAATGGTGTAGGCTTTTTCATCCTCGCTGATATCCAGTTGCGGACTGATAGCCTGTAATGATTTACCACCATGGTGAGCCCAGTTACCGAGGCCCCATACGCTGCCCATCAGATCGTTGAAGAGTCGATCAAAATCCGATGCGAATCCGTTGGAGCCACGAACAGTGTCCGGTTCCTTCGTTTCTTCGCGCGTCATTAGATTTTTCCAGCCCATGATGTTACCTCCTTGCACCTGATATATGAGTGCGTTTCTATTTAATAAATTGCAAAGCCTGTGCCAGGCCCGTGCGGGTCTGGGTATCGCGCTGTTCGCGTTCTATTGCCATCCGGCTGCCACCATGGCGCTCATTCTGCCATTCTGACAGATATGTGCATGAGGTTCCGAACCCAGAATTTTCGCCGAATTATGTCACATTGTCGGAACTCCGTCATATTGTCGGAACTCCGTTATTTATAGACCGTAAAGTGATTGCCCCGCAGACCTCCGGACAGGAGCCTGAACGCCAATCGATTGACCCGGAGCAAGAAAAATAGTTATTTAAGACAGAACGGGTGCCAATTGTAACCGTTCGAGCGTGTCGATGGAGCCATCCGGACTGATCGGCTCGCTATTCTATCCGACGGCAATTTGCAGGAGTAAGGAGCAAAACATGAGTAATACACCGATCATCCTGGGCGGAGCACAGACCGATTTTGCCCGCAACTGGTCCAAAGAGGGCAAGAGCTTCGTGGCCATGCTGCGTGAAGTGGTCGAAGACGGTATGGCCGCAGTGGGCATGGAATACGATGAAATCAAACGCCTGAATGATGAGAACCGCGTGGCGGTGTATGTGGGCAATTTTGATATGGAGCAGTACTCCCAGCAGGGTCACCTGGGGGCGTTTTTAACCGAAGTGAATCCCGCCTTTTATGGCGTGCCCGGTGCCCGTTATGAAGCGGCCTGTGCTTCCGGATCGGTGGCGCTGAATACCGCCAGCTCCCAGCTACGCGCCGGCGATTACGATGTGGCCGTCGTGGTGGGCATTGAAGTTATGAAAACCGTAAGTTCCGCAGTGGGCGGCGATTTCCTGGGAACCGCGGCCTATTATGAAAAAGAGGCGAAAGGAATTGAATTTCCGTTCCCCAAGCTCTTCGGAAAACTGGCGGATGTAATTGTGGAACGCACCTCCGGCGTCGCCGAAGACCGCATCATGCAGAGCCTGGCGGAAATCTCACGCATCAACTACGATAACGCCAAGCGTAATCCGAAAGCACAAACCCGGACCTGGTTCATGGATCGGGAGCATGCCAATACCCGCGGCGGCGATTTCAATATGTCCGTCGGTGGACGGCTGTGCATTACCGATTGTTCCCAGGTAACCGACGGAGCCGCTTTCATGGTTCTGGCTACTCCGGAATATGCGCGCGACTTCGCAAAACGCAAAGGTAAGTCCATGAAGGATTTTGCGGCCATCAAAGGCTGGGGCCATCGCGTGGCGCCCATTCAATTTACCGATAAAGTGCGGGAATCGGCGGGCAACGAGTACATTCTGCCCTGGACGCGCCAGGCGGTTGTGGACGCCTATCGTCGGGCCGGGCTGGACGTGAATCGCATGGACGTATTTGAAACCCACGATTGTTTCACATCCAGCGAATACGCCGCGGTATCGGCCTTCGGTATTGCCGGACCGGGCAAAGAGCATGAGGCGATCGAAGACGGCAAAATCGACTTTAAAGGCGCGAAACCCATCAATCCCTCCGGTGGATTGATCGGAGCCGGACATCCGGTAGGCGCATCAGGCGTGCGCATGGCTCTGGATATTTACAAGCAGGTAACCGATCAGGCCGGTGATTACCAGGTGGGCGGCGCTAAAAACGGACTGATGTTGAACATCGGCGGCAGCGCCACTACCAGCATGACCTTTGTTATCGGTCAGATGGACGAATAAGCCGGATTAAAGTGCCTTAGCAAGGCATGGACTTTTCGATATCATCGCAATTGCGTTGAATCGCAACGAAAAGGGGCCTCCGGGCCCCTTTTTTATTGCGTGGATTGACCGACGGAGTTCCTGTCTATCATGACCGATCATCCTATCCGCGTGTACGCGCACCGCGGTTCCAGTAAAACCCATCCGGAAAACACCATGGTCGCTTTTGAGCATGCTCTTGAGGCCGGTGTCACTCATCTGGAAATGGATGTGCATGTTACCCGCGATCATCAGGTTGTGGTAGCCCATGATGCCGGCGGTGAGCGCATGACCGGTGAGCCCGCGTTGCTCAGCGAAAGTACTCTTACGGAAATCAAAAAATGGGACGCGGGCTTCGGCTTTCAAGACGCACAGGGCGATTTTCCTTTTCGCGGAAAAGGCCTGCGCATTCCGACGCTGACGGAAGTGCTGACCGCTTTTCCCGATGTTCGCCTGAACATTGATATCAAACATCACAACCCAGACATAGTCAGCACGGTGATTGAAGTTGTTCGCCGGCACGATGCGACTCATCGTGTATTGCTTTCCAGTTTCAATCCTCGTATGGTGCAGGTGATTCGCAGGCTGGGTTATGAAGGCATGACCGGAGTTTCCCGCACGGAGCTGACCATGATTATGCTGATACCGCGCTGGTTTATTCCGCGCAGCAGTATCCACGGCCTGGCCTTACAGATACCGCGCAAATGGAAGCGGTATTATTTTGACAATCGACGTTTAATAGAAAAAGTTCATTACTTCGGTAAGCGTGTGGATTACTGGGTTATTAATGAAGTGGAAGCCGCTCTGGAATTATTGGAAATGGGCGCCGACGGTATAATGACCGACGACCCGCACTTAATTCTGCCGCCTGTGCGTGAATTTGCGCAGACCCACAATCGCGTTCTGGATTGATGCAATGATTCACAGACTGCGCAAAACGATTCGAAGACACGGACGATTGATGATAGCCGGCAGTGTCAGTGCGCTCTTGTTGATTCCCGTGTACCTGGATTATCCGGGCAATCCGGCCGGAACGCGTTACGATTTCAAACCGCAGGTGAATGTCTCCCACCTGGAACAAAAAGCGCGGCAACTGGCGGCTCAATACTTACAACGCGATTCCATACCCGTCGATTATACCTATTCTTATTTTTATCATCAATTTGAATTATCGTATTACATTGATCGGGCCAACGCGTTCATGTTGCCTGAAAATCCGCAGGCCGTGCGCGATCTCAGGTATATCCAGGATCGCCAGATTGCGTTTTACGTATTGCGCGTGGAAGTCGTGCCGCGCGATTCGCTTCTGCTGAACCGCGTGAATTCCAATCTGGAAGAGCCGGTACGCTCATTGGCATACGAGTTCAATCCGTTTAACGGAGCATTGGAGTGGTCCGAGCAGGTGAACATTCCGCTGCCCGCAGATGTAAGCATCGAATCGTATCTGTCCACGTACCTCAAGCAAGTTTATCGATCATCGTTTAAATTGTCCGAGCGCTATACCAATGGCAGGGAAGTTACATATGTATTCCATGCCGAACAAAATGGGAATCGCCTCTCGGATCGCGTGACTCTTTCGGTAGCGGACCATGCCATAGTATATGTTTATCGACAGACGGATGTGGACGGTCTGCATCCGGCACAGGAAATTCCGACACCCGATTGGATGTTCGATCTGGCTTTTGTGGAGTGGCCGATTCTGTTTCTGATCGGCGTATTCGGCAGCATGATCACGTATTTCAGCTGGCGTCGAACGACCAGTCTGTTGATTCCGACGTTGATTACGGCTATTTGCGCGTTGTGCGTGTATGTATCTTATGTGATTCAGGACGGTTATTACTTCGATGCGGATTTTCTGGAATACTACATCATAGAAGCGCTGTATCTCTGGGCATTATTTCTGGCTCTGGTACAACTGGCCAATCGACGTACCGCGCGTCGTTGGTGGAACGCCGTGCGCGTACACCTGGCGCCCATGGCCTTAATCGGGTTGGCACTGGCCCTGATCCTGGCGGTGCTGGACACCATCTTTTATGAGATCGTACAACAACTGGGTGGCTGGTGGAGTTCCATGCATGCCACAACCGTTTACCTGCGTGGATCGGCGGTGCCGGTGTTTCTGTATGCCTTTACCGCCATCATTCCGGCCGCTTTATTGGAAGAAGCCGTGTATCGGCACTGGATCGGCGGAGGCATACGCACCGCGGTTCGTTCCCTGAGTCGCATTTTCGGAAAAGGCGATTCGGAAACGGAAATACGCGGCCTGCTGGTCATCCTGGAGTATACCATTGGTATAATACTCAGTTCGCTTTTATGGGGCATTGTGCACCTGGGCTACGATGTGTATCCCTGGTATCTACGAATTGTCGAATTTGTTTTATACGGCGGCCCGTTTTTTTATATCATCTGGCGACGCTACGGTCTGATGGTTTCCATCAGTACGCATCTCTGGATCAATTTTTTGTATATTCTGCTGGACTATTACTATTATGGATTGGCTTGAATGCCGGCCAGTACACTTGCTATTTTTTTAAGTTCATGCGATTGCTTCTGTCAATTATTAAGCGCTACCGTTCGTTGTTTTTCGCGGCGGGTATTTCCAGCATATTACTTGTCGCTTATTATACTTTATTGCATTCCGCTCCGTTAAATGGTTTTGTGAATCTGTCGCCCACATTGGAGCGAGAAGTCGTTTTAAATTCGATTCATGAGTTCTATGAATTATCCGACTATGCGGAAGGCAAAGGCGCTTTCGATTGTCGGATTGATCGAGTTACCTATGCGTACCACAGCTATGAGAATGTGGCGCGGATAATAGACCGGGCCAATCGAAGTATTCTGCCTCCGTCTATGACACTCCGGCGCGATCTGCTTTTCCTGGAACGCCGCCAGCTTGCGCACTATGTGTTGATTGTCATACTGGAATTGTCCGGCAGCGGCGAGCTGGCCGGCGCCTGTCCCGATCGTTTGCGGTTGGATATCAATCCGCGCAACGGGCGAATTGAACGGACGTATGGCCTGCCGATTCGATTGGCAAACGAGCAACCGGAAGAGTTTGTTCGGCACTACTTCGGGCCCGGTTATACGGCGCTGGATGCTATGCGATCACCCGAACACCGCCAGATTTATTTTACATATGCGGACCGCGGTACACATGTAGTAGACGCCGTGTGGCTGGAAGTCAGCGCGGATCGAATCGTCAGCATGCAGCGTCGACTGGAGTGGAATGGGCAGGTGCCCGAGAACCCGCCGCAAAGCGATTGGAAGCAGTTGCTATTGCTACTGAGAGTTCCTATCCAGATCGGTTTGATTATACTTGCGCTGCTGCATTGTATTCTCATATTTAAAAAGTTCAGGCCCCGCTGGTTGTGGCCCGTCCTGCTTACCCCGGGTATGGCGGCGGGCACTCTGGTGTTGTGGTACTTCGCCAATGGCGTCTGGTGGCCGGCGTTAAAAAGCTATAATGTACCGTTATACGCGCTGTATGCTTCCAACCTTTTGCTCGTTCTCTTAATTTCTCTGCGAGTGAGTAGTGATTGGAAAAACTCTCAATGGTGGCGTCGGTTTCGCAGCCGGTGGTCCGGAATCCTCTTAATGGGTCTGTGTCTGGCGCTTGTATTTCAACCGGTAAATATACTGTTTGCCGAATTGGCTCGTTACTATGGAGCGTGGTGGTCCGGTCTGGCTTTCCGCGAAGCCAATCTGCATAGCGGAATATGGCCGGTGTTATGCTTCGCTCTGATACTGGGATCAATTCCGGCCATATCCGAAGAGCTGATCTATCGGGAACTGCTGGGTGGTTCGCTGCGCAAATGGATGCGAACATGGCCGGGCACATTCGGTCGGTTTATGGACATCGGCCTGGGAGTGTTATGCACGTCTTTCGTCTGGGGCATCGCTCATCTGGGCTATGAAGTGTATCCCTGGTACCTGCGTTTACTGGAATTTCTATTGCTGGCCGGTCCCATGCAATACATTGTCTGGCGTCGATTTGGCCTGGCAGTTTCCATATCCTTTCATTTCTGGATTAATTTCTTTTACGTAATTTCGTTTTTGATGGGAATGTAGAGTCCGAATGCGAAGTTTTATCCCGGACGACAAAAAAGAATAGTCACCGTGCACGGACAATGCTACCAGGAAAATCAATCATACTTTAACTAACGCATAACTTTCCGCGGATAAACCGATGGTTATGCGAATCGGTAGAGTATCGGGGGGCCAGATGGACGCAGGCAGAATGACGGCGGAAGAAATCATACGTGATGTTTCTAAATCCGGAACGCGCAAAGTAAAAGTGGCGATTACGGATATTGATGGCGTTTTAAGAGGCAAGTACATTCATCTGGATAAGTTTTTGTCCGCCAGTCAGGGGCGATTCGGTTTTTGCAACGTTGTATTCGGATGGGATGCGGCCGATGTGACCTATGATAATTGTAAATATACCGGTTGGCACACGGGTTATCCGGACGCTCCGGTGCAGCTGGATTTGCAGACCTACCGAAAAATCCCGTGGGATAACAATACGCCTTTTTTTCTGGGCGACTTCGTAGATGAGAACAACGAACCATTGTCCATCTGCCCGCGTAATCTATTGAAAAAGATTGTCGATCGCGCGAAATCCATGGGTTACCAATCTAAATGCGGTGTAGAACTGGAGTTTTTTAACTTTGCCGAGACGCCCGAGTCGTTGCATCACAAAAAATTTCGCGATCTTGATCCGCTGACTCCCGGAATGTTCGGCTATTCCATTCTGCGCTCGACATACGATCAGCCGTACTTTTCCACTTTAATGGATGAGCTGGAAGCGTTTCATGTACCGCTGGAAGGGCTTCATACCGAAACCGGCCCGGGCGTTTTTGAAGCCGGCATATATGTAGCCGATGCGCTGGAAGCGGGCGATCGGGCGGTATTATTTAAAACCGCGGTTAAAGAGATCGCTTACCGTTTTGATATAATTCCGACGTTTATGGCGCGCTGGAATACCGAGTTGCCCGGTTGCAGCGGCCACATTCATCAAAGCCTCTGGGATCAATCCGGCGAACGGAATGTTTTTTACGCGGAAAACGATCCTCATAAAATGAGCGATACGTTTCGCCATTACCTGGCGGGACTGATGCATTGTCTGCCGGATATTTTGCCCATGATGGCGCCCAACATTAACAGCTACAAACGTCTGGTGGAGGGCTTCTGGGCACCGACGACGGTTACCTGGGGTGTGGATAATCGCACCGCGTCATTCCGGGTGATTCCCGGTTCCATGAAATCCACCCGGGTGGAAACACGCGTGGGCGGCTCGGATATAAATGCCTATCTGGCCATTGCCGCTTTCCTGGCCGCCGGTCTGTACGGCATTCAGAACAAACTCGAGTTAAAAGCCGAACCGATAAAAGGCAATGCGTATGAAGCGCAGGCGCCCCGGTTGCCCAATAATCTTTATGATGCCGCCCAAAAAATGGGCCAGTCAAAGCTGGCCCGGGAACTGTTTGGTGATGAATTCGTCGATCATTATGTGAACAGTCGCATCTGGGAATGGAATCAATTCCGGGCGGCGGTCACATCCTGGGAGCTGGAACGTTATTTTGAAATCATTTAGCATGAATGCTATAATAAGCGGCGGCCGATGCACTGCTTTTATTATGGGCCGTGTTTCGGTTTTTTTTCTTTGATCGCGCAAGCGCGCGTCATCAGCATGTCGCAGGACGGGTTTTGTTGTCTGCTCGCGAATTCAGGGAGCATGGCATAACAAATTAAGGTTTCGCGAAAAACACCGAAGCATTAAGTTATCTGTTGAAAATTAGCATATGAATACATTGAACGAGTTTTCCTTTCCCACTCATATTATTTTCGGTCCGGGTGCACGCAAACGAATGGGCGAGACCTTACTGTCTCGGGCTTTAAAACGCCCGCTGTTGATTACGGATCAGGGAATTACCAGTTTACCCATGACGGCTGAAATCTGTGAGCTGGTTGCTGCCGGCAATTGCGATGTTCGTAAATTCGACGGAGTGCAGGGCAATCCGATTTACAGTCAGGTGCAGGCGGGGTTACAGGCTTATCGCGATCATAACGCCGATTGTATAATCGCTCTGGGTGGCGGCGCTCCAGTGGATGTTTCCAAAGCGGTGGCCGTGATGGTCAATCATCCCGGTAGTCTGTTTGATTATGAAGATCGCTCCGACGCAAAACCAATCGATAAACCGGTACCGCCTATTCTGGCCGTGCCCACAACGGCCGGGACCGGCAGCGAGGTGGGTCGCAGTACGGTGATTTCCGAAGACGATACGCATGTAAAACGCATCATTTTTTCTCCGAAGTTGTTACCCAATCCGGTGTTTGCCGACCCGGAGCTGTTGCTGGCTTTGCCGGCGTCTATTACCGCGGCAACCGGCATGGACGCACTGACACATCTGGTGGAAGCGCGTCTGGCTCGAGGGTACCATCCCATGTGCGATGGAATCGCCATCGAGGGACTGCGCATGGTCGCCCGTAATCTGCGGGCCTGTGTGGACTACGCCCGCAATGGAACCGGAGCGACGCCGGAACACTTAACCGCTCGTGGGGAGATGTTACTGGCTTCTATAATGGGTGCCGTCGCTTTTCAAAAAGGACTGGGAGTTACGCATTCGCTGGCTCATTCGCTTTCTACGGTTAAAGACATGCATCATGGATTGGCCAATGGCATCATGATTTCGTATGCCATGGCCTTTAACGCCGCCGATGCGAGTTTACAACCGGTTTTTAGAATAATGGCCCAGGCGGTGGGCGCGCCGGAAGAATCCGCCGGCGGTTTTTTACGCTGGATCGATGAATTGCGGGAGGCCATCGGAATTCCAACCGGATTGGCCGGTCAGGGTGTTACCGACGCGGATCTGGAAAATCTGACGCGCTTTGCCTTTCAAGACGGCTGCCATCAACTGAATCCCCGTACCGTATCCGCAGATGATTTGCGGAACATGTACGCACAGTCTTTACGTGTTTGATTGCGCTTAAGTTACTTCAATACAATTACGTAAATCCTGAATCCGAAAATCTTGATACAAGTCCGATCTTAAGTTGAATGTCGCCGGATAAAACCTGGTCTATCCGAACTAATCGAACTAATCGAGGCGTAATTCTTGCTCCGGTCGCAGTGATCCCTCTCGTAGTCGACGCAGGTACCATTCCAGTGCGCCGTCCTTGTGGCCCTGCATTCGATCCTGTATTTGCTGAAATATTTCCAGTGCCCGGTGCGAGCGGGACGTATTTGCCAGTTGGACCGCCTGTTCAAAGCTTTCTTTATTTCGAGCTTTGAGTTGACGCAGTTCCGCAGGATCGGAATCGAAAACTTCATATATGGAAACAAATTCAGTTTTGCCTTTCACTCGAACGCGTCCGAGATGACGGTGCAGTAAGGTCGCGTCCGATTCCCGCAAGCACTCTCGCAAACAGGATTCGCTGATGACTATGGCCGCCGCAAATGTACGCGTGAGCCCTTCCAGTCTGGATGCGACGTTAACCGTATCCGATATAACGGTACTCTGCATTCGTTCTCTTTCTCCGATTATCCCGAGCATAACATCGCCCGTATGCATCCCAATGCCAATGTCCATGGGCGCGTCGCCCCGTGCGGAGCGCATCTTATTGTGTTCCAGTAGCTGTCTGCGTAAATCGATTGCCGCCCGAATCGCGCTCAATGCGCTGCCGGGGTAGAGCGCCATAATGGCGTCGCCGATATATTTATCAATAAAGCCGCCGTGTTCACGGATAATTGGACCCATACGGCTTAAATATCGATTGATGAATTGAAAATTTTGTTCGGGGCTCATACTCTCGGACAGGGTCGTGAAATCCCGGATGTCGGTGAACAGGACTGTCATGCGCCGACGGACGGCGTCCCCCAGCTCTACACTGGTAATGGAATCTTTTCCGATGAAATTCAGAAATTGATCGGGAACAAAGCGCGCAAATGCGTTGGTCATATTCTGCTGGGTGTGTAACGCCTCGGACTGGATACTTTCTTTCTCCGCCCGCATTATGTTTATACGATCCGCCAGCGCCAGAGAAAACAACATCACTTCGGTGGCGGAGCCGATCAAGCTGGCGTAATTGGTTAGAAAGTGATACGGCAGAACGGTTAAGTTTCTCAGAATCAAAACCACCACGCCCACCAGTAAAGCGATGAATGCCAGAAAGAAATAGCGTGCCGGTCGGTAGCCCCGAATCCAGAATACCAGACTGCTGATGAACATAATTAAAACGGACAATAATCCAAGATACATGCCCAATCGAATGGCCAGACCATAGCTCAGCATAAAAGTAATCAGCATTTGCGCGGCGGCCAGCAGCATGACGATTCGAAAGAAATAATCCCAACGGGGTATGCTTGTTTTTGTTCGCAAAAAAGAGCGCGTAAACTGAACGGCAAATAAACAGGTGAACCCGACCGAAAGCGGCAGCGCCAGATTCGCCGCGTTCGGAAATTCAGGGAAAATATATTCATGGTTGAATCCCCAGATGCCGGCCAGTATTAACGCGAAACCGGAAATATACAGCACATAGTACAGATAGCTCAGACTGCGAACGGCAAAGAACACAAACAGGTTGTACAGAATCATGGCTGCAATGATTCCGAAATACAGGCCGTATACAATCTGCTCATTGTGATCTTTCGCGGCGAAAGCGTCTTTCGACCAGAGTGTGAGAGGTAGCAACATACCGCCCTCGCTGGCAAAACGCATAATAATTACGGAACGCGAATTGGGCGCCAGATCGACAGGGTAAATAAAATTGCGATGCCGTATCGATCGCATTGACAACGGGTCCAGGCGGTCATAGCTGATGGTGCGAGTGGTCTGATCGTTGATTATGAATATGGTGACATCATCAATCAGCGAAACCAGTTCCAGATATAGTTGAATTTCCCGCGGTCTGTCGTTTTCCAGTTTCAGGCGCGCCCAGTACACCGATTCGGTGTAGCCGAAGCTGGCCTG
>JAGRMX010000709.1 GCA_020441025.1 Leptospiraceae bacterium | reverse complement strand
TACGTTTAGCGATATTTTATTTTCGATTTTCGATGTCAATATTATGCTCGATTTAAAGGACGAGGAACGCATTCAAGAAATCGAAGCCGTAAGTTTGACGTTGCCTGCTGTTGAGGAGGTTGAGGTGTGGGGAACGTCAAGAGGGAAGGCTCGCATAGAAGGCCAACCTGAGGCCAATGACGATCTGGAAATTAATTTGCGCGGATTACCGCTGCCAACCCGCGCCTATCTGCCTCAATTGCGGTCTGGTCGATGGTTAGAACCGGATGATACTTATGCAATGGTTCTTAATCAAGCGGCTGCAAATGAAATGGGTGTCGATGTCGGAGATTGGATCACCGTAGATATCCCCACCAAACGCGAGTCGAACTGGCAGATTGTAGGCTTGGTCTTCGAGCCGCTTGATCAGGAGTCGGCTTTGGTGCCGCGTGATACCCTTCTTCGGGAAATTCGACAAGTAGGCCGTGGTACTGCAATTCGCGTAAAAACGATGCAGAGTGACGCTGACAGCGAGTTAAACGCTGCCGTTGCCCTGCGAGAACTCTATGAAAAGAGGGGATACGATGTCATCGCCAGCCGGATGGATACAACCCACCGCATCACCGAACTGCGCGTC
>JAGRMX010000708.1 GCA_020441025.1 Leptospiraceae bacterium | reverse complement strand
TCAACCTTTGTTCCGGATGGCGTTGCTGCATCTGGGAAGATTTGAGAGTGGGATTCAATATAGACCGAAAAACGGTGCCCAGCACCAACGCGCCGCCCGCTCCCTGCATGGATTTGCCCATGGCGTCGCCGTTCAAAAATGCCGTATAATTGCGGCCGTACAGCTGAATATCCTGGGCCAGATTCAAATCGCCTCCGATTTCGGAATTACGTCCACGAAACGTGAACTTCTTTTTTTGACGCTCAACCATGCTTACGTTTACGAATTCACTGCGAGAATAATCGCCTCCCAGGGGCCGCACCAACAACGACGTCAGAAAATAATCGCCGTCCTGTTGTTCTTTCAATGTGCGCACTTCTTTCAGCGTATTGCGCAACTCTTCCGTGCGTTGCTCCACCTTTTTTTCCAGATTGCGATTCAGATCTTCCACCTGGATGCTCAATCGCACGAAACGGTTGGCCAGAATCAACGAAAGGGACAACACGAACATAATAAACACATAGCCCAGTATGCGCGGTATATTCAGGTAGTTCAAATGCGTAGCCGTATCCACGCCTATGGCAATCATGAAAAACAAAATGCCGATCATCATATAAATGGCGTCGCGATCACCTTT
>JAGRMX010000707.1 GCA_020441025.1 Leptospiraceae bacterium | reverse complement strand
TCAACCACCTTGTCCGCGCTTTCTTCGAGACGTCTGCGGTCGTCCCGCCACACACGGGCGAGTTCGTGAAGCACGCGAACGAAACCGGGACGTCCGTAGCGGTCGCCGGGTGGGAAATAGGTGCCGCCGAACACGGGTTTTCCTTCGGGCGTGATCCACACGCTCATCGGCCAGCCGCCCTGGCCGGTGGTTGCCTGCACGAAGGCCATGTACGCCGCGTCCACGTCCGGGCGCTCTTCGCGGTCGACTTTCACATTGATGAAATGATGGTTCATCACGCTTGCGACGTCGTCGTTTTCGAAACTCTCGCGCTCCATCACATGGCACCAGTGGCAGGTCGAATAGCCGACGGATAGAAAGATCATCTTGTCCTCCGCGCGGGCCCGCTCGAACGCCGCGTCGCCCCATGGCAGCCATTCCACCGGGTTGTGGGCGTGCTGGAGCAGGTAGGGCGACGTTTCGTGAAGCAATGCATTGGGCATGACTGCGCAACCCTGCCCCGGGAAACCGCGGGCGTCCACGTCGTTTCGACCGCGGATGGCTCAGTCGCGCGCGATGTCGTTGGACAGTTCGTCCGGGTTGTCCGCGTGGGGAGGCCAGGCGGCGGCGAGTGGTTCGCC
>JAGRMX010000706.1 GCA_020441025.1 Leptospiraceae bacterium | reverse complement strand
CGCGCATTCCCAGCATGGGGTTGAACTCCTGGTAGTCTTCTACGGCGTGTTTAACCTCTTCCGGTGATTGTTGCAGCTCTTTAGCAACGTCTTCAATTTCTGCGTCGGTATGCGGCAAAAACTCATGCAGGGGCGGGTCGATGCAGCGGATGGTTACGGCCTTGCCGTCCATCACCGAAAAGATGCCCAGAAAATCCTCGCGCTGCATTTCCAGCAGCTTACTCAAGGCGTGATTGCGCGCTTCGTCGGTGCGTGCCAGAATCATACTGCGCACGACGTTAATACGATCTTCCCCGAAGAACATGTGTTCGGTGCGACACAGACCCACGCCCTGGGCGCCGAAGGCAATGGCCTGTTTGCATTGTTCCGGCAGGTCGGCGTTTGTATATACTTTGATTTCACGAAAGTGGTCGGCCCATTCCATAATCTTATCAAAGATCACCAGCGATTGGCTGCCCTGGACGGTTTCGCCATGCAAATAACGACGCACCACACTGGAAGGTCGGCTGTCAATGTGCCCGTTGATGACTTCGCCTACAAAGCCGTCGATGGAAATGTCGTCGCCTTCTTTCAAAGTCAAATCGCCCACTTTCATGGACTTTTCTTTGTAGTTGATTTCAATATCGCCGCA
>JAGRMX010000705.1 GCA_020441025.1 Leptospiraceae bacterium | reverse complement strand
CAAGAAGTGGAAAGAAGTAGCGGAAAAAGTGGATCGTTCCGATGCCCAGGATCTGGGCTCTGCCATTGGTCTGGTAAAAGAGACCAGCTATACCAAATTTGACGGCACGGTAGAGGCTGCCATCAAGATAGGCTATAAGTCGCTGCAGAATGTAAGGGGAACCCTTAAGCTTCCCCATGGAACAGGCAAAAAGGTAAGAGTACTGGTTATTGCCAAAGAAGATAAGCATGCCGAGGCCAAAGAGGCAGGCGCAGACTTCGTTGGCGCTCAGGATATGATCGATAAAATCCAGAGCGAAAAGTGGACTGATTTCGATGCCTGCGTGGCCACTCCGGATATGATGAAGGACCTGGGGAAGCTGGGTCCCATTCTGGGTCGAAAAGGACTGATGCCCAAGCCAAAGGCTGGCACAGTAACGGAAGATGTGGCTACGGCTGTGAAGAATCTGAAAGGCGGTCAGCTGGATTACAAAGCCGACAAAAGCGGCGTTGTGCATCTGCCCGTGGGCAAGGTATCCTTCAGCCCCGAGCAGCTGCAGGAAAACATTAAGACGGTATACCAATCCATTATGCGAGACAAGCCGTCGGACGCAAAAGGGGAGTACATTCGTAGCTTCTTTCTTGCTCCGACCATG
>JAGRMX010000704.1 GCA_020441025.1 Leptospiraceae bacterium | reverse complement strand
CAACGGAGCCCTGGAAAATACCGAACAGGCGCTACGGATCGCCGACGGCGCCATGTATGAAAGCAAGCGCACCGGAAGGCGTCAGGTGAGCGTGGTGACGGTCCGAACGCCGGAAGAGTCGGGTATCTACGCCGCCAGTGCTAGCCGGGACGGCAAGAGGCCGAAATAGCCGGCCCCGGTCTCGGCATAGAACCGACGGGCCTTTAGGAGCCCGCCGGCCCAAAAAGGCCCGTCGGACGGGGTTGAAAAACATTGACACCGCGGTCCTGTTTGCTATTTTCGTATGGTCCTGTCATCAGGACGCTTTTCGCATGAACACTCTTCCTGTAGCCCCCGGAATCCCCCCCGGGGGTTTTTTTTGGCCCTCACAAACCTGCTAACGCCTGTTGAGTAGTTCCTGGCGCAGGGCGCGCGGGCGGCGATTCCACCCCGGTCATCCGACTCCCGTCGTTTTGGAACCAGAGCCCACAGCGCATTCAAACGAGCCCGATTGTCCGGCTCCGGTTGATCGAGGCCACCAGAGAAGCGGGCGGCGGCCTGCGGATTTCGCGTCCGGATCTGCTCGAGTTCGCTTTCGGTGGACACCAGACAAACAAAGAAGGCCGGGTAAGCGGTTTCGTGCGCAGGCCCGAATG
>JAGRMX010000703.1 GCA_020441025.1 Leptospiraceae bacterium | reverse complement strand
GCCGCTGTTTTCTGGCTCGATCCCAACCGAGCGCATGACAGAAGCATTATTGCAAAAGTTGAAAAATATCTGCCTCAGCATGATACAAGCGGATTAGAAATTTCTATCAAATCCCCTATTGATGCGATGCGATACACTTGCGAAAGAGTGACAGCTGGCTTGGATACCATTTCAGTCACAGGAAACGTTCTGCGTGATTATCTGACCGATTTATTCCCGATTCTGGAACTGGGAACTTCAGCAAAAATGCTTTCGATTGTTCCATTGCTCGCCGGAGGTGGCTTGTATGAAACCGGAGCCGGTGGTTCCGCTCCTAAACACGTTCAACAATTTGTCAGCGAAGGACATTTGCGTTGGGACTCTCTTGGTGAATTTCTGGCATTGGCAGTTTCCATCGAAGAAATTGGTCTTAATGGCAATGCTAAAGCCAAAGTTTTGGCAAAAGCATTAGATGATGCGACCGCCAAATTCCTTGAAACCAAAAAATCACCATCTCGCAAAGTCAACGAAATTGACAACCGTGGCAGTCATTTCTACCTGACAATGTATTGGGCTCAGGCTCTGTCCGAACAAAATGATGATGCCGAACTGAAGTCACAGTTCACTCAATTAGCAAAAGATTTATCCGATAAAGAGG
>JAGRMX010000702.1 GCA_020441025.1 Leptospiraceae bacterium | reverse complement strand
CTGGATGGAGTCCATGGCTTCGCGAAAATCGTCCGTAAGATAGTTTTCCGCCTGACTGGCGGCTTCGTATTTCAGGGTCTCGGATAGACTCGTATTTCGGTAGAGGCCCTGTTTCAGAGCTCTTACGGCCCGGGGAGCAGCGCTCGCAATCTCCCGGGCTACATCCAGAGTGCGATCCAGGATTTCTTCCTGCGAATGCAGGCCATGGCACAATCCTCGTCTGAGCGCTTCCTCGCCGCTAATCTGCCGTCCGGTGAACAGCAATTCCTGGGCCTGATGCAACCCGGCCACCGATCTTGCCAGAAAGCTGGAGCCCATACCGGGATGAATGCCGATGCGAACGAAATTGAAGGCATACTTGCCTTCCGGAACAAAATATCTGAGATCGCAGGCCAGAGCCAGGGCCAGACTGGCCCCAATAGCATGACCGTTCACGGCGGCCAGCACCGGAAAAGGCATGTTGCGCACTTCCAGAAAAAGCTGGTAGAAGGATTCCATGAAATCCTCGTTATCCTTCTGTGTCTTCTCCATGAAGGATCGCAGAAGCTTCAGGTCGCCTCCGCTGGAGAATAATCCATTCTTGCCGGTGATAACAAGAGCTCTGGGCATGGGATCCATGGCGGCCAGACGGTGCAATT
>JAGRMX010000701.1 GCA_020441025.1 Leptospiraceae bacterium | reverse complement strand
GGACCGAATGGAGCCACTTCCCCGAGCTGCCCGCCCAGGTGGACACCAGCGGAGCCCCGCCCGCGTGACCGGGATCACGGAACCGCGCACCCTTCCCGTCGTTCATTTGTTCAACTGACGACCCATGGAACGTTACCTCGACGCCTTCCTCAGTGCCTTTGGCAACTACGCCAGCTACGTCTGGAGCGAGATCACCTTCAACACGGACCCCTGGTACGTGAACTACTTCTGGTGGCTGATCGCCCTGAGCCTGGGCGTGTGGCTGCTGGAGCTCGCCTTCCCCTGGCGCAAGGAACAGAAGGCCATCCGCAAGGACTTCTGGCTGGACGCGTTCTACATGTTCTTCAACTTCTACATCTTCAACCTGGTCATCTTCTTCGCCTTCAGCCAGGTGACCAACATGGCGGTGAACGACCTCTTCGGCACCAGCCTGGACAAGTTGAAGCTGCTGGACCTGAGCGCCATGCCCGGCTGGGCGCAGCTGCTCATCTTCTTCCTGGCCACCGACTTCATCCAGTGGTTCACCCACGTGCTGTTGCACCGCTACGAGTGGTTGTGGCGCTTCCACAAGGTGCACCACAGCGTGGAGGAGATGGGTTTTGCCGCACACCTGCGCTACCACTGGATGGAGAACGTGGTG
>JAGRMX010000700.1 GCA_020441025.1 Leptospiraceae bacterium | reverse complement strand
GGGCAGAAAATTTTAACAAAAATGGCTTGCAACGCTTATTGGGCAAGCGCTATAAGCTATAAAATATATAGCTTTATGGGCTTGTCACTCAGGGGGTGCCTACGCTGTTTTGCGCCTGGATTGCCTGGGCCTTGAGAGCGAATTCTGCCCGCAAGGCCTTGAGCTTTTCGCGCGGGTCTTCGCGTGCCGTGGTTTTGTCGAGCGCCATTTCCGCAATAAAGCGGCTGGGCTGCGCGGCGACCATTTCGCGGCCTTTTTTGCGCTTCTTGGTCCAGCTCACGGCCAGCGTGCGCTGGGCGCGGGTGATGCCCACGTACATCAGGCGGCGCTCTTCCTGCAGGCGCGAGAGTGTCTCGTCGCTGACCTTGAGTTGCTTGCCCCCGTCGTCATCGAGCTTGAAGGGCAGCATGCCCTCGGTCACGCCGGCCAGGATGACGTGCGGCCACTCCAGCCCCTTGGAGGCGTGCAGGGTCGAGAGCGTGACTACGTCCTGGTCCTTTTCGCGGTCTGACAAGGTGGAGAGCAGGGCGATGGTTTGCGCCACTTCCAGCAGGCTCTTGGATTCGCTGGTCACCACGCTCCCGGTCTCTTCCTGAACCTGGCCGCCCGCGCGCTGGGCCATCCAGTCACAAAACTCCAGCACGTTGGTCCAGCGTGCAG
>JAGRMX010000006.1 GCA_020441025.1 Leptospiraceae bacterium | reverse complement strand
TAGCAGATTGGAAGAGACCCTTCGCCCGCTAACGGAACCGGGTGATTCGGGGCTGGAAGAATCCCCGGAAGCGGATTCGGAAAATCCCCTGCGCTTTTCCGAATCGGAGTTACTGACCGAACCGGTTCAAGACGTAGAATGGAGCATCGGCTGGCAACCGGGCTTGATCGAGTATGTCAGCGTGGAACGGACCATGCTGCGTATGTTTCACGATCCCATGCTGGACAGCGACGGTACTCCCGAACAATTATTACGCTCCCTGGAACGCAGCCTGACCTCCGACATTGCCAGTCTGATCCTGACGATTTTCTGGTGTGTGGTGCTGGCGCTGAATCTGGCGGCTCTACATCGCCGGTTGTGGTTTTATAAACCCATGTCCAATATCACCATCGGTTTCTCGATGCTGGCTTTTATTACCATTTTGATGGCCACGCGTCGTTCGGCTTTCGCCCTGGGAACCGAAATGACCGACCAACTGGTACGTGCCGGGATTGAATTACTCCTGTTTCTGGCCGGCAGTGCGGTGCTGATGCAACGAGTGCTGCCTTCGTACGGTCCTGAACATGAGCACAACGAATCGTTTCTGGATCATATGCGTGACCTGGAACATCGTCTGCCTGTACGCGTGCGTAACGCCATTCGCAGCGCGTGGCAGGTCAGTCTGGTAGCTCTGGCGGGTGTGGCCCTGGCCAATTTGATTCTGTTGCCGGTTTACAAATTGCAGCTCAGCTTTCCGGGCTTCTTCGGGTTTCTTTTAATCGCCGGTATTCTGGTGCTTTCTTATTTTTACATTCGGGCGTACAGAAATGTGGCGCGCTCTCAAAAGCAGGAAGCGGGACTGGTTTCCGGACTGGCCTTTCTGGGTTTCCGTCTATTGCGCAATACATTGTTTATTACGACTCTCTTAATGGTCATCGGGTTGGTGATGACGTTGATTGTCTGGATTACCGTACAGAATACGTCCGTTCTGGAAGTGATCGGCATCCTGCCGACACCGGAAGCGCTATAAAACGCATTTCACTATGAAGTCAATGACTGCAAGCAACCGAAACCCGCTGCTGCGTTACGGGGCGGTTGTATGTTTCATCGGCACGCTGGTATTCATCGCCTGTGATCGCCCGGTCCGGCTGGGTGATCGGGATTATCCGGCCAATGAACTGGTCGCTCCCGCGGGCAATGGAGATATCCATCGCCGACATGCCCGATCCAAACGTTACATGATTGCTACCGATGCTCCCGAAGCATCCGAAGCCGGTGTGGAGGTTTACGAAGCCGGTGGTAACATCGTCGATGCGGCGGTGGCTGTAAGTTTCGCCATTTCAGTTGTGCGACCCCACTCAACCGGCCTGGGCGGCGGTGGTTTTCTGGTAATGCATCTGAATGCCGGCGACCAGGAATCTTCCGGACCGCAAACCCTTGCATTTGATTTTCGCGAACGGGCACCGGCCCTGGCCACGCGTAACATGTATCTACAGCCGGATGGTACTCCGGAAGAACGCTCTTCGCTGGATGGACTGCGCGCCGTGGGAGTCCCGGGAACCGTAGCCGGTTTATTACAGTTGCACGCGCAGTACGGACGACTATCACGCGCGCAGGTAATCGCTCCGGCGCTGCGCCTGGCCCGGGACGGTTTTCGCGTATATCCGGATTTACATGACGCGATTGAATCCAATGCGGATCGTATGGACGCCACCATGCGCTCGGTGTTCTTACCCGATGGAAATCCACCCGCTATAGATACGTTGTTGCGCCAACCCGATCTGGCCAATACGCTCGAAATACTGGCCCAGGATGGAGCGTCGGCGCTGTACACGAAAAACGGAAAGCTGGCCATCGCCATCGACACGTATATGCAACGCAATGGCGGTTTAATCCGGGCAAGTGATCTCAGTGCTTATCAGGTTTATCGCTCCGCGCCGCTATGGTCGGATTATCGTGACTACCGGATCGCCACCATGCCTCCGCCGTCCTCCGGTGTGTTCATCTTGAGTATGTTGCACATGCTCGAACAACGCGATTTAAATGCACTGTATCAAAACAATAGAAGTGGTTTTTATCACTACCTGACGGAAGTTCTGCGGCGCGGTTACCGCGATCGTACCGAACTGGGTGGCGACCCGCATTTTACGCGCATTCCCATCGATCGATTATTGGACCCGGCCCGGGCGGAGCAATTGGCCGCCGACATCAACATGGAAGAAGCCACACCAAGCGCGGATCTGGAATTACGTACGAATCGACAGCCACTGGTGGAATCCATGCACACCACCCACTTTTCCATTATGGACGCGGATGGAAACGCAATCGCTTCCACCCAGAGCGTAAATACTTCGTTTGGCTCGGGTAGCATGGCTCCCGGAACCGGCATGGTATTAAACAACACAATGGATGATTTCAGCAAAGCGCCCGGCGTGCCCAATGCGTATGGACTGATCGGAGGAGAAGCCAACTCCATCCAGGCCGGTAAGACTCCGCTCAGCAGCATGTCACCGACGATCGTATTTCAAAAAGATAGCGATGGCAGCCTGAGAACCTATCTGGCCCTGGGCGCACCGGGTGGATCGCGCATTATTACCAGCATACTGCATACACTGATTTATCAACTGGACTTAAATATGCATCCTTATGCCGCCGTAGCCCGGGGACGGATTCATCATCAATTTTTGCCCGACCGTGTCTGGGTGGAAAAAGCCGCCATGCCCGCATCGGGCGATGACGCACCCGAAGCTTTAGCAGAGTTTGGTCGTTTGGGCCATCAGGTCGAATCGATTGAATCTACCGGTTCTAAAGTATTTTCTGTAACCCGCACAAGCGATAGCCTGATTGGAGTCTCGGATCCCCGGGGCGACGGCGAACCACGCGGGGAGCCCGGGAACCGTTGAAGAGCAAGCTGGATATGACTCCGGACCGGTCCGGAATCGGTTGCAGGTATCAGATGTGCTTAACATGGAAAAATCCGCCTCCCGTCATCGTAACCACGGGAGTAAAAATTCGTCTGACAGATGACAGTCCGCCAATTTGCGGCAACATATAGCACCATGCCAGTCTATCGAAATCTGAATGAACGCATCCGGGAAGCCGGAGCCCGCATCCTGACCCGGGGCAGCCTGCACGGATTGGAGCGCGAATGTCTGCGCATCACGAGCAATGGACAACTGGCCCGCACTGCGCATCCCACCGGTCTGGGCAGCAGTCTGACCCATCCGTATATCACCACCGACTTTGCCGAACCTCAACTGGAATACACTACGGCACCGCATCGCACCATATTCGGTGTGACGCGCGAGTTACGGCACTTGCAGATGTTCACCTGCCATCAACTGGGACAGGAAATTTTATGGCCTTTGAGTATGCCGCCTGCGCTTCCTTCCGACGCGGAAATCCCCATTGCCCAATACGGTAATTCGGAAAACGGCTTAAAGAAGACCATTTATCGGGAAGGTCTGGCCAATCGTTATGGACCTCGCATGCAAACCATCTCGGGCGTGCATTATAATTTTTCTCCAGGCGATGAATTCTTTCGCTTTGTGCTGGAATCGCTTACACCTACCGAGCGGGACTCCGTCGGACCCACCGCTATTCGCGCCGTTCGCGATCGCATGTATATGGGCACGATCCGCAACTTTCATCGGCATGCGTATTTTCTGCCATTTTTGTTCGGCGCTTCCAGCGTCATTGACGACAGCTTTCTCACTGCCCCGGATAATCGCCTTTCCCGCATGCGTCGGCGCACCCTGTACGGACCGTATGCCACTTCCCTGCGCCTGAGTGACATCGGCTACACCAACCGGGAACAATGGGAGCTAAACATTCTGTACAATAATCTTAAGGATTACCTGAGCGCAATGTGGCGAGCGGTCAGTACCTCCAATCCGGAGTTTGAGCGGATTACGAAGGAGGGCGGACGTCAGTTAAACAGCAATTATCTGCAAATTGAAAATGAACACTATTCCGCCATTCGGCCCAAGCAAAATCTGGGACCTGGTGAACGACCGCTGACCGCCCTGGCCGATAGAGGCATTCGCTACCTGGAGGTGCGCGCTCTGGATTTGAATCCATTCACCGCCAGTGGAATCGACCGCGAACGATTGGCCTTCACCCATCTTTTACTGTTGCATTGTCTGATTCAAGAAAGTCCGCCCCTTTCCGCACAGGAGATGATTCATTATCATCATCTACAGACAAAGGTCATATGGGAGGGACGCAATCCCGATCTACAACTTGAGGTGCTCGGGCGGCATACCCGCTTTCATGATCTTGGCATGCAGTTATGTGATCGAATGAGCGGACTGGCCGAATTGCTGGATCGGGAACGCCCGGATAACATGTACACCCAATCGCTGATTCATCAACGCCGCAGTTTTGAAGACCCGACGCGAACTCCATCGGCCCGACTCTTAAACGAAGTTGGCGGCAGCGAAGTCGATTATATTGACTATGGTCTCGAGCTGGCGCTGCGCTACCGGGCCGAATTGTGCGCCGGCACCCTGACGCCTCGCATGCAAAGAAAACTTGATCGGGTCACGCAGCAGTCTATTCTCGACTTCGAGCGCCTTGAATCCTCGGCCGTATAAGCCTATAGTCCGCCATCTATATATTCATATGAACTCCACTCCGACACCACAGGATTTTACACTGCCCGGCTTTGAAGATCTGGAGATTTCCACCCAGATTCTGATTCGGGCCGCCCGGTCGCGCGGCATCGAAGTGGAAATCCTGGACCGCCGCAGTCACTTTTTGCGCTTACGTAAGGGCGATCGGGTGCAATTGGTCAAAGAAGCCTCCAAGACGGCCCTGGATAGCTACATCAGTTTTCTGATAATGGAAAACAAACAGGTTACCAAACAATTGCTTATGGAAGCCGGATTGCGCGTACCCACGGGCAAACAATACCACAAACGCGAAACGGCCGTCATCGACTTTCCCGAATACGAAGATCAATCCATAGTTATAAAACCGACATCAACCAATTTCGGGATCGGCGTAAGTACCATTCAGGAACCCTGCACACATGAGCGATTCATAACCGCCCTGGATCGCGCGTTTGATGAGGATGAAAGTATTATAATAGAAGAATTTTTTGCGGGCGAGGAGTATCGCTTTTTGATTATCGGTACCGAATGCGTGGCGGTATGCAATCGGGTTCCGGCAAATGTCATCGGCGATGGCCGGTCCACCATTAAAGATCTGGTCGAAAAAAAGAACGCCGATCCCCGGCGCGGCGTGGGTCATGTGACTCCCCTGGAAAAGATTCAGCTGGGTGAGACCGAATTGCGCACGTTGAAACAGGCCGGCAAAGATGCGGGCACCGTGCCGAATAACGGCGAGCGCGTTTTTCTGCGACACAACTCCAACATCAGTACCGGCGGTGATAGCATCGACTTTACCGATCAGATGCATTCCGGCTATAAAGAGATTGCGGTGCGCGCGGCTCAGACGGCGGATGCGCGCATATGCGGAGTGGACATCATCGTCCGGGACATTCAGCAAGCACCCACCAATGAGAATTATGCCATCATCGAGTTGAATTTCAATCCGGTTCTGTACATCCACGACTTCCCTTATGAAGGACAGAACCGCAACGTAGCCGAAAAGATCCTGGATTTACTGGACTATTGATCAGGTTCCGGTCGACGGGCGGTGTAAACACAAACAGGTTTATACATAAGAACCGCCCGGCGCGGGGAGATAATCGGGCAATCGAACAGGCCAGACTGCAGCCCGACAATCACGATCGGACTGCATCCGGCCCATAATGCGCGCGGATATAAGCAATGATATCCTGGCTCTCATACATACAGGTATCGCCATCTACCAGAAAAGGCACCTGCCCCTTGCCACCCAGGCGCAGTACTTCTTCTCGCCCGGCCGTTCCCCTGGCGGCATTGACCAACTGATAATCCTGGTTTTCGGACAGGCCCATTTTGCGGATGGAATGGGTGACCATCATACAAAAGGGACAGGTGCTCGTTTGATACAGCTTGAACATGT
This sequence comes from Leptospiraceae bacterium, assembly GCA_020441025.1. GTDB lineage: Bacteria > Spirochaetota > Leptospiria > Leptospirales > Leptonemataceae > JAGRMX01. The sequence goes on along the minus strand of JAGRMX010000006.1, from coordinate 22,341 downwards.
TATTCAATTAACGAAATTATTCAGGCTGAACGTACCGATTCGAGCATCTTCTGGAGTTCGCCGGACTGGGCCATCTGGACCACAATGTCATGTCCGCCCACAAACTCGCCATTGACGTACAGCTGGGGAATGGTGGGCCAGTTGGCGTATTCTTTGATGCCCTGTCGAACATTCTCATCATCGAAAACATTGAAATGACCGTATTCGGTTCCCAGTTGGTTCAGAACATTCACCACTCCGGCCGAAAACCCGCACATGGGTTGGGCGGGAGTGCCTTTCATGAATAAAAAAACAGGTCGTGATTGAATATTCGTTTCGATTTTACTTTTTAACGCTTCGTCCATCTCTTACCTCTTGTAGAATAAATCCGATTTTTTATTTCAGCCGGACCTGGTTTCCAGAGCCAGCGCGTGTAGATCGCCTTTCAATTCTTCCTGAAACAGGTCGTACACCATCCGATGCTGTTGTATCAGCGATTTCCCGTCGAATCCGGAATAAACGACCACAGCTTTAATGTGCACTCCGTCGTTAAAAGGGTCCAGAATTTCCACCTGTGCGCCGGACAATCCATTCTCTATGCGGGATTTAATTTCACTCAATTGCATACGGACGATTTTTCCTTTTCAACCTGCGCGGCCAGCTTCTTTTTCCGGTTGCGCTTAAACTTATGAATATAGATTGCTCAGGTCCGGCGGCCACTAAAAAAAGCGCGATACATACGAGTTTTTAGACTTCCAGAATTGGTGATACAACTCCGTCAATTCGGGCACAACCGAATTCTGAACACTCGTCCGGGCCATCAAACTATCTTTCCAGGTTTTTACCCGGGGCAACTGCTCGTACAGATTCAGAGGATGGGCGGCATCGATAATGTCCATCCGCATAAAGAAGGGCGCCAGGGCCGCGTCCACCAGACTGAACGTATCTCCATTGAACAACGGTCCCCGCACCTGTTCTTCCAGCCGTTGTACTCCGACCTTCAGTTTCTCCAGCGCCGTTTGAAAGTCCCCTTCCGACTCGGCCGCGAAGGTGCGGTACTGATCCATCAATAAACCGGAACCATATTCAATCCAGGCGCGATTCTGTGCCTTCCGCAGGGGATCGGCCGGATGAAAGGAAGGCGGATGCACCTCATCCAGATACTCGTTTATAACCGCCGATTCGAATAATACGTTCCCGTTCACCTTCAGGACCGGCACCTTTCCCAGGGGAGAAATTTCGAGGAACCAGTCGGGCTTGTTGGCCAGGTCAATGTACGTAATTTCGTAGCCTACGTTTTTTTCCAGCAGGGTAATGACCGAGCGCTGAACGAAAGGGCACAACTTAAAACTGATCAGGTGCGGTTGAGAGGACATTCTATTCTCCTTAATGTTTCCATAATTTAGCGTTCATCTGATTGTGTGGACATCCCGGCAGGGCCGATCCTCACTACAATCGATTTCATTCTACTCGGGTATCCAGGGCCAGCGCGTGCACGCCCCGGGACAGCGGTTCTCGCAAAGCCGCGTATACCATTCGGTGCTGTTCCACCAGACTGCGATCCCGAAAGAGCGGCGATGCGATGATAACCTTGAAATGTGTTTCGCCGCCCCCGGGATTGGTCGCGTGACCGCGATGATAATTGCTTTCATCAATTACTTCCAGCAAGGTGGGCGTAAATTCGGCCGTCAATCGGGTGATAATATCATTTCGAATGCTCATGGCAACTCCGGTTACATAAATTCTTTAAGAGCCCTTGATCAGCTTTTCAAAAGGTCGCAAGTCCGTTCGAGCTTAATCGGCTGTCACGGTGGCCTCGGATGCCGCCGATGGAACATCCAAATGTACAAATTCCCGCAGTAAAATCGTCGCGAAACTTCCAGGGGGTAGTTCGAATCGAAACCAAAGGCCATCCGGTGAACGCTCTATATCAATATGATCAATAAACACCAGACCGTCGCGTCTGGTTCCCTCCAGTTTGTTTCGGGCGAATGCCTGCATCAGACCGGTCCGCTCGTCGCCGTTCTGTGAGGGGATGACACTCGATTCCCATTCGGCCTTCAAAATCGCCTCTTCCAGTTGTGCGGCCGCCCCCTCGGCGGCCTTCATGCGTGTGCCAAAGATGGGGCCGGTATACGTAATTTCCCGTCGTTGAAAGCGAGCCATTTCCGCTTCCAATTCGGCAACGATAAACAGACCGCCACTGGCCAGCTTGCGGGCCACATCGCCTGAAAGTATCGTGCGAGCGGCTCCGCTCTGAACTCGTTGTGCCAGCCAGTTATTGAACAACTGACTCTGGTAGGCGGACAGGAACAATTTTTTCAGAAACGGTTTTACCCTCCGTTTCGTTCCCGCCAGTATTGCCCGCCCCTGGGCGGCATTATCGCCTTCACGTCCGAAGCGTTGCTCTCCATAATAGTTCAGCAATCCGGAAGCCTGTATGGCGCGCGCAACAGGCTCGCAGAATTTTTGTAGTTCTTCGGGATGATCGCAGCGCACCAGAATTTCAAATGCATTGGCTTTTAAATGACCGGTGCGCAGTTTATTCGTATGCCGGACAATCGAATTACACGACACATCGGGCAGATGTTTTTCGAGCTTTGTCCGGATAGTACTTTCCGGCTCCCCTTTAAGTAGAATGGAAAAGCGCTGGGTTGTCCGGGCCCGCCGATCTTTCAATCCGGCATAGCCCACATCCACATCGCGCACACTGAACAGGCGGCACAGCTGTCGCTTCAGATCGTTGGTGTTCCAGTTGGTGGAAGTCAATTCCAGATAAACATGATCGCCTTCGCCGCAGGGCTCATATAATGGAACTTCTCGGACTACAAAGTCTTCCGGTGTCGTTCGAATATACCCGGAGAACTCCGGCCGGTCACAATACAGCCGGGGTAAATCCGACAATCGCCATACGGGCGGCCCATCCGTATTCGGTTGTAAATGGTCATTTTGATTTATCTGCATATTGTTAACTTAAGCTGAAAGAATGTCAGCCACGGCTGCCGCCAGGTCGTCGAACACGGGCACGGACGTTAGATTCGCCTGTTCCAGTTGTGTTTCCGCCGCACGACCCTTCCCGGTACGTACCAAAATCGGTCGAGCACCGACGCGGCGCGCGGCCTGTAAATCACGAATCGAATCACCGATGAAGGGCACATTCGCAATGCTCGTTTTCAATTCAGCCTCGATTCGTAACAGCAGACCCGGTTCCGGCTTTCGGCAATCGCAGTGATCTTCGGGTCGGTGCGGACAATAGACAATCAAATCTATCGGCATCTGACATTGCGCAGACACCAGTTCATTCAGTCGCGCGTGCATGGCTTCCAATGCTTTGCTGTCAAAATACCCCCGTCCGACTCCGGATTGATTGGTAGCCACGGCGACTCTATAACCGGCCCGCTTGAGCCTGGCGATGGCTTCAATACTGCCGGGCAACGGTTGAAACTCCGCCACGCTACGGATATAGGCGTCGCTATCACGGTTGATCACTCCGTCCCGGTCGAGGATTACCAGATTGGTTGCGCCGGAGACAACCGACGTGGTATGAGAATCGCGCTGTTCTGAAAATGATAAACCCATAATCACTTCTCTACCGGGGAATCGCTTTTAAGATGCGTTGCAGGCGATTCCGAAGCGGCGCCGCAACATGCGGTTATTGACGAATACCGTACCCGCGCCGCATCAATAGAACATTAGTTGTAAAACTGATCGCGATAAATAATACGATGATAGCAAAAGCGCGCGGCAGGGGGATATCAGTAAAACCCAGAAATCCGAAGCGAAAAGCGTTCACCATGTACAGAATGGGATTGAACAGCGAAATAGTTTTCCAGGGCTCGCCCAGCATATGGATGGAATAAAAAACACCGCCCAGATATGTCAGCGGCGTCAGAATAAACGTCGGCACAATCGAAATATCGTCGAACTTACGGGCAAACAACGCGTTCAAAAAACCGGCCTGCGAAAATAAAACGGCCGTAAGCACAATGGTCACTACCAATACGGACAGATCATATATTTTCAAAGAGGTGAAGAACATGGAAATCAGCACGACCATGCAGCCTACCAGTAGCCCCCGGGCCACGCCGCCCAGTCCGTATCCAATCACGATCACCGAAGCCGGCACCGGAGCTACCAGTATTTCTTCGATGTTTTTCTGAAACTTGGCGCTGAAAAACGAAGACACCACGTTGGAATAGGAATTGGTAATCACCGACATCATGATCAAACCGGGCACGATGAAATCCATATAGGTAAAGCCTTCTACGATTTCGCCGATCCGACGACCCACCAGGCGACCGAAAATTAAAAAGTATAACGACATTGTGATGGCCGGAGGAATCAGAGTCTGAATCCAGATGCGCAATATGCGCACCATTTCTTTGCGCAAAATGGTTTTCAGTGCAATCCAGGCTACCGTCATAAAATTAATTCAGATTGCTCCCTGGTCTTCTCATGTGTGGTATTATCTTCCGCTCATTTATCAAATCGAGCAGGCGATGCCTGCCGGGAATTTGAATCAGGCGGTCAGATGCAAAAATAACTCTTCCAGACGATTGGATTTGTTCCGCATACTGAGGACGCCCAGTTTATGCCGATTCAATTCCGCGAACAATTGATTGATATTCTGACCGCGCTTTATATCAATCTCCACCCGCGATTCATCGAGCTGCCGAATCTCATATCCCGGGAGTCGGGGCAACGAAGTAAGCGGGGCTTCCAGATCAAATACGAACGTTTCGATATCCAGCCGGGCAATCAGATCCCGGGTAGTGGTATTGATGATGATCTCACCTTCGTCAATAATGGCGATGTTACGACAGAGATGCTCCGCCTCTTCCAGATAATGAGTGGTCAGGATGATTGTGGTTCCCCGGGCGTTTAAATCGCTCAAAAAATCCCACATGGAGCGCCTTAATTCAATGTCCACTCCGGCGGTAGGCTCATCCAGAATGAGCATGCGCGGCTCATGCACCAACGCCCGCGCAATCATCAATCGACGCTTCATACCACCCGAAAGGTTACGCGCCGGTTCGTTGCGTTTGTCCCATAAACCCAGGGTGTTCAAATAATAATCGCAACGTTCGCGAGCGCGGTGCCTGTTCATCCCGTAGTATCCGGCCTGATTCAATACAATCTGAGAAACCGTTTCAAAAATATTAAAATTAAATTCCTGCGGCACAACGCCCAGATATGTTTTAGCCCTGGATGGCTCTTGTTCGATGTCGCAATCAAAAATGCGCACACTCCCGCCGGTCTTGATGACCAGCGAGCAGATGATTCCGATGATAGTGGTCTTGCCGGCACCGTTGGGTCCCAGCAAACCGAAAAAATCGCCTTCGCTGACGGTGAGGTTCACGTCATTCAAGGCGGTCACACCGCCGGCATATACTTTACGTAGGTTTTGAATGGAAAGCGCCTGCATATTTTTGCATCCAATCAGGCGGGATGATCGGCTCCTTCCAATTCTCCGCCAACGCTCATGTCGGTGGATACTCTCTCAAGAGCCGGCTCCATCTCCCCATTCAGCCCGACCAGAGTCGCAATTCGCGAAATGACTTCATCCACCAGCGCGTCGGGGCAACTGGCGCCGGCGGTGATCAATATATCTACCGGTCGTTCTATTATCCGATCTATCGGCAGCCAATTCAAGGTAGTAATTACCTGACCGGAATGCATATCCAGATGCCGAATTTCTGAAGCGCTGATTATTTCCTGCGCATCTTTGATATAAAAAGTAGGCGCGTGTTGTTCAAGCAACTCGACAAGGTGGGATGTATTCGAGGAATTGTAGCCCCCGACTACAACGGATAAATCCCCGCCGGCGCGGATCAATCCATAGGTGGCATCTTGATTTTCAGAAGTGGCATAGCATAACGTATCGCGAGTATCGGCAAAATGATGATTCAATTGTTCCGCGGGATACATTTTTTGTATGGTGCCGCGTAAATGATCGCTGATTTCCTGAGTCTCCGTAGCCAGCATGGTGGTTTGATTGACCACCCCGATGCGCTGTAAGTGTTCCGCCGGTATAAAATCGGGTGAATACCGGCCCGCAAAATGCGAATCGAATTCGGCCAGGGGGCGTTTGGAACTGATATACTCCGCCAGGATATGTGCTTCCGCCAGGTCGCGGATAATCAAACAGGGCGCCGATAGACTGGCATGCGAAAACGTGGCCCTGGTTTCCTCATGGTTGTGTCTTCCATGTATAATAATCGTATAGCCCTGCTCTCCCAGAGTGGCGGCTCGATTCCAGACCTTCTCAACAAATGGGCAAGTGGTATTGTACACCCGGGCGTCGATGCCCAGTTTCTCGAGAGTCCGAAACAACTCGACCGTGGTACCGAAGGCCGGCACTATCACTACATCATCGGACTTTAACTGCTCGAGCGGAATGAGCCACTCCCCGTTGGTCTTCATCAAAAATCGAATTCCACGCTCCATCAGATCCTGATTCACATGCGGGTTGTGGATCATTTCACTCAGCAGGAATACGCGCTTATCCGGATTTTCTCGCAATGCTCGATAAGCGATTTCAATGGCGTTTTCCACTCCATAACAGAAACCGAAATGGCGCCCCAGCTTAAAACGGATGCGTCCCAGGTCCAGAATGGATGGTGAGATATCTTTACGATAGCGGTCCTGGTGCCGACGAGCTTCTTTAACCCGGGATATAATCGGTGATCGATAGAAAAGCGGTATATCGAACTTGCGGGCCATCGAGGACAGAAAACCAAAATCTTGCTTTTTGACCACCTTTATTCCAGTTGTAAGTGGTTGTCGCATCCGGAATCGAGAAAACAATGGAACGCGTGCGCGCTATAGCTTCCAGATTGTCGGCCCTGCTCCTGTGCGGTTGTGCGGCAACGCACTGCTACTTTATAAATGTGGGCGTCCGCCAGGCCGGAACGATTCTAATCGCCGTGCTGGGCGCCATGCTATTGATTGCCACTTTAAAGTTTCTGTTTACCCGACTGGAAAAAAACCGCCAGAGCAGCATTCCGGGATGGTTGCGCTTTCTGACGGCCGTGATAGTGGGTATACTGATTGCGATTGCATGAACACCCTGTTGAGATACTGGCTATTTCAGCTACCCGCCATAGTAATTCTGGGGCTGGTCCTGATGTTGATTGTACATTATCCGCAATGGATCTCCCTGCCTATGGCTCTGATCCTGTGGCTGGGCTGGATTTTAAAAGACGCCTTATTGTATCCCCTGGTGCGACCGGCCTATGTCATGGAATCCCGACACGGCACGGACCAACTGATCGGTCTGCACGGGGAAGTTACCCGGGCATTGCAACCCGAGGGTTATATTCGGGTGCGTGGTGAGCTCTGGCGCGCTCGGTTGTTCCCATCCGACAATTCCGGTTCAGGTAAACCGTCGGACGCAAGCGACGCAAGGCGTGGTGCACGCGTGCGCGTCATGAAAGCGGACGGTATGCTGTTGTTGGTTGTGCCGGCGGATGCGCCCATCAGTGCAGCTCGATCCAATGCGTCTGAATCCGGTACACCCACATCCGGTACAACTATAATCAGCAACGACAATTAATCGGGCAAAGCCGACACGGATTCATTGCACTTGCTTATCCGGTTTCAATCCGTCCGGTGGCATACGCCGAGCGCAGTTCTTCGGCAATGATTTTCAACCCCTGTTCGACCGCCCGGTCTTCGCCCGCAAAACTCACGCGCAAACATTCTTCTTTATGCGGCCAGTCATCCGCCAGGCCCGGAAAATAATACTTACCGGGCACCACGTACACTCCGCGCTTTTTCAGGCGAGTATACAATTCACCGGTTGTAGCCGGAAACTCATGACAGTATACCCAGAGAAAAAAGGCGCCTTCAATTTTATGCATGCGCACATCCGGTAAATCCTCGGTGCAGGATAATAACAGGTTACGCGCTCGGTCGGCTTTTTCACGATAAAATTTGCGAATCACTTCCGTACTGAGTGTTATCAGCGAGCCCCGTCGAATCAACTCGGTGGCCAGTACCGGTCCGACCGATCCGGATGCCAGGTTATTCACCGCGTTCATGCGTGTGAGCATGGTGATGATCTCCGGATTGGCTATGATGATGCCGGTGCGAACGCCGGGCATACCGAATTTTGAAAGGCTTAAGGTATATACGATGTGATCGTCCCAGTGCGGCGTGGCGCCGGTATAAATCAATCCCGGGAAGGGGTGCCCATAGGCGCCGTCAACAATCAGCGGTATACCGGAATGCTGTGATAAGAGCGAAAGTCGATTGAGTTCATAATCTTCGATTACATTGCCGGAGGGATTGGTGGGTCGCGAGACGCAGATGGCCCCAATGTCATAATCCTGTAACGCTTCTTCCACCGCTTCGAAATCTATTTGATATTTGATGGTCCGATCGGGTAATTCCTGAATGCGCGGCAGTAAAGACAGAAAAACGTCGGAATCGATGCCGGTATCGCTATAACCGATATATTCGGGCACCAGAGGCAAAAGTACCCGATGCAGATTTGTTTTGTTCGCCTGACGACCGGCGAATAAATTAAACAGATGAAAAAAAGAATTCTGACTGCCGTTCGTAAGAGCGATGTGAGCGGGACTTAAGGGCCAGCCATATGTGCGAGACAACAAATCGGCCAGTAATTCAATAAAGGGACCGTTGCCCTGGGGGCCGTCATAAAAACCGATCATGCGCTCAAAGCGATCACCATCGTTCAGAATTACGTCCATGGCGCTGCGCAGTTCGCGTTCCACCGCCGGTATGCGTCCCGGATTGCCGCCGCCCAGCATCAACGCATTCCCATCTCCCCGGTTCAAGGCCGAATCCAGATCTTCCATCAGCTCCAGGATACCCGAGGGCTGTGCGAATTTGGTACCATATTGTGAGTATTGCATTATTGTCTCGTATGAGGAAAAGATACCGGTGCATTCATCCGGTCATCACCGAATTTTACTTGCTGCTTGCCGAATGCAGCCGTTTTTTATGCGGCCCGCTACGGTCCATACCGCCGGCAATGCTTCCGACGTTGATAGGAATTTAAGAGTATCGGACGCCGCCTGAAAACCGGCAAATCAGATCATCGGAAACAACATGCAAATTGAAGAATACACCCGCCAGGAAATCCAGAAACTCATTCGCCGTATTCGCGGCCGTGCTCGTACGGTACTGCAGGCCCAGGACCCGGAGGCCGTCCACGACTTCAGGGTACACATTCGTCGCCTGCGGACTGTGTTGCGACCTCTCAACGACGTGTACGGCAAATTTTACGTACAATACTTTCGCGATGCACTGCGAGACATTGCGGCCTGCACATCCGAACTGCGCGACGAAGAAGTCCTGCATGCCACACTGGATGATTTGAGTCTGGCGGATGCGAATATGGAAGACCGCCGGCAGCAATGGCTGCGAACCCGCAAAGACCGGGAAGTTACATTGCGTTCTCAATTTCACAAAGAACTGCTTAAAGATAGCTTTCTGTATCCACTGAAACAAATGGAGGCTCTGCTGATTTTACCGGTTCCGATTAAGCGCTCCCGGGACGGGGAAGAATTTGCCATGGAAACGGTTCGGGCGGAAAAGGACATCATTAACAAACGCCTGCAACGCTTGCACCGCAACCTGGACAATCCAGCCTGGTTTCATGAACTACGCCTGGAGTTTAAGAAGTTGCGCTACATGACGGATTTCTATACTTATCTACTGCCTCCTTCGGCCAGACATACCATTAAAACGGCACGCAAACTACAGAATCTGCTGGGAGATTTGCATGATTGCGATTTCATTCATGAAAGGCTGGAAACCGATCCCGAATTAAGCGCCGATCTACGCGTTGCGCTTCAAGAGCGGTTGATGGAGAAACGAACCGACATACATCACCGGATCATTGAACGTCTGGAAAAAATGAACGTCATGATCTGATTGTCACGACGACCGACAGTTCGCCGTATGTAATCAGGCCGTCTTTTCCTGATCGTCAGGCTGCCTTTTCCTGATCGCTGGAATACGCTCCGGAACAGGCCAGACTGTTCATACGCGCACGATGATAGAGCGCGTCCTGGGCGGATTTGATTTTATCCTTCGCACCCTGCCAGGCCTGTATTGCCGGTTGTTGCAGCGCGCGCCCGTACGAAAAACTCAGCTGCCAGGGCAATTGGTCCGCAAAAATCGAATTCATGGCGTTCAGATGCGCGGTAGCCAGTTCATTCGACTGACCGCCGGATAAGAATACGATTCCGGGAACCGCGGCGGGTACTACCTGTCGAAAGCATCGAACGGTTTCGCGCGCCACCGCTTCCACGTCGGCCTGCTGAGGGCAATCGGTAGCGGAAATGACCATATTGGGTTTCAACAAAATGTTTTCCAGCACCACATCCTGGTCATACAGCGCTTTAAATACAATATGCAGGGTCCGGCGGGTAACATCAAAGCAACGCTCGATTGTATGTGCGCCATCCATCAATACCTCCGGCTCAACAATGGGCACGATCCCGGCGGCCTGACACAGCGCCGCGTAGCGTGCCAGTGCGTGCGCGTTCGTTTCCAGGCAATAGCGGGACGGAATGTCCGTACCGATTTCAATAACCGCCCGCCACTTGGCAAACCGGGCGCCCAGTTCATGGTACTGTGCAAGACGATCCCCCAGACCGTCCAGACCCTCGGTGATTTTTTCCCGGGTGCCCGCCAGCTGTCTGGCACCCGTATCGACTTTAATTCCCGGAATGATCTTCTGTTCATTTAATAATTCCGGAAAGGGCTGTCCGCCGGCGGAACTCTGCCGGATAGTCTCATCATATAATATAGCGCCGCTGATATACTCGCCCAGACCCGGGGTAGCGAATAACAGTTCACGATAATCGCGTCGATTGGTTTCCGTATTCTCGACCTTTATACTCTGCAATCGCTTCCCGATGGTGCCGGTACTTTCGTCGGCCGCCAGTATACCTCGATTCGCACCCGAGAGAAGGCGGGCAGTTTCTTCCAGTTCAGCAGAATATTTCATGTTTCATTCTTTCCAATATATGCAGATAATTTTTCATAGAACGCTCTTTGTTTGCGGGAACGTTGCCGGGTCTATAGAAACAGCGGCTTGCCGCAGAGAAAGCAAAAAATGAAATCGCGTTGGTCTCTGGTGGGATTATCAACATCTGTCTGAAACTTTTGTGATCTTTTTCACACACATCTCGGATTCCCGGAAATAATGCATTCCTGAACCATTCAATTGTTCTGTTGGCCTCCAAACCGCCGGCCTCGACATTCGGACCCGGCGGGATTTCGTTGATTTTTCCCGGGGTGGGCCAACGCTGGGACATGTTCTATCTGGAACCTGAAACCGCCGGCATGATCTGGATGGGACTGGGCGTGGTTCTGATTATTTCCGAGTTTGGAATTCCCGGAGCGGTGGTGATTTTTCTGGGCATGGGCGCCATCCTGACCGGCGGGCTGGCCTATGTCGGTTTGCTGCCGTCCCTCGAAATGCAATTCCTGTTCTGGGCCGTCAGTTCGTTAATTTTTGTCATTTTATTGCGCAATCAGGTAAAACGACTTTTCCCCGCACTGGAACGCTATTCCCCCGCCAATGAAGATGACATTGCAATCGGGCGTACAGTGGACGTGCTCAAAGATGTGCAGCCGCACAATGAAGACGGGCGCGTGCGCTACCAGGGTACCTCCTGGCGGGCACGCAGCCTGGATCGTATGATTCCCACCGGTGACCGGGCAAAAATCGCTGGACGGGAGAATCTATTGCTCTTAGTCACACGGGATCAGAGTTTTCCGGAGCAATCCGATGGCAACTCGCAGCAGGAGAATTCATTTGGGTAATCTACTTTTCATTTCCGCTATTGGATTCATAGTTCTACTGTTTTTCATTCTGAAAACATTCGTAGTTGTGCCGAATAAGGCCGCATATATCAAAGAACGTCTCGGAAAGTACAACGGAACGCTGGAAGCCGGTTTTCATTTTCTAATCCCCATCATCGACCGCGTGGCCTATAAACACACGCTCAAAGAACAGGTCATCGATGTGCCGCCCCAGGTATGTATCACCAAAGACAACGTGCAAGTGCAGGTAGACGGTATACTGTATTTGCGTGTACTGGACCCCCGCGACGCAAGCTACGGCATCAACAATTACCGCTATGCCGCTTCGCAGTTGGCGCAAACATCCATGCGCAGTGAAATCGGTAAAATGCTGCTGGATGTCACCTTTAAAGAACGCGAGAAGATCAATGATGCGGTGGTGGAGTCGGTGGATATTGCCAGCGATCCCTGGGGCGTTAAGGTTACGCGTTATGAAATTAAGAACATTATTCCACCGCAAACCGTTCTGGACGCCATGGAACAGCAGATGAAAGCGGAACGCGAAAAGCGGGCGGCCATTTTGCATTCGGAAGGACAGCGCCAGGCGACCATCAATCGTTCGGAAGGAAAACGCCAGGAAGCTATAAATGTTTCGCAGGGTAACAAACAAAAACGCATTAACGAAGCGGAAGGTATGGCCCGTGAAATTGAACTGGTAGCCGTATCGACCGCCGGCGCTCTGCGATTGGTGGCGGAGCAAATTCAAAAGCCGGGCGGCAACGACGCCGTCCGTTTACGCGTGGCTCAGGAATTCATCAAACAATTCGGCGATGTGATTCAGAATTCTCAGACTTCCGTCGTACCTTTATCCCTGGCCAATATACAGGGATTTTTCGAAGGCTTTTCCCGGGTAACCGACGGATTAAAACCGTTACCGGGCCAGGCTCCGCGCACTTAAGGCGGATCAAAACAAGCGCATAATCGCCACAGGAGCAAAACATGCTGGGAATTATTGGAATCATTTTTTACACCATCTTATTTCTGTACTTCGTTTATAAGTTCATTCGGGCCATCCGAATCGTTCCCAACCGGGAAGAATACATCGTGGAACGATTGGGCAAATACAATCGGACGCTGGGCGCCGGTTTTCACACGCTGGTTCCGTTCTTTGATCGCGTGGCCTACGAGTTGACACTTAAAGAAGAAGCTATCGATGTACCGGCGCAGATATGCATTACCAGAGACAACGTACGCATTGAAGTGGACGGTATCATTTATTTACAGATCAAAGACTCATACAAAGCGGCCTACAACGTAACCGACTATCGTTATGCGGTGATCCAATTGGCGCAAACTACCATGCGGGCGGCATTCGGCGATCTGGATCTGGATAAAACCTTCGAAGAGCGAGAGGCGATCAACGCTCAAATTGTCCGTATTGTGGATCAGGCGGCGGACGACTGGGGCGTGGACATTAAACGCTACGAGATTCAAAACATTACACCGTCCCGTGAAATTCTGGCGGCCATGGAAGCTCAGATGACGGCTGAACGAGACAAGCGCGCCGAAATCGCCCGTTCGGAAGGCGATATGACCTCCCGTATCAATCACTCGGAAGGTCAGATGCAGGAATTGATCAACGCATCCGAAGGGGAAAAGCAACGTCGCATCAACGAAGCCGAGGGACGCGCCCGGGAAATTGAAGCCATCGCGGCCGCCACGGCGGAAGGCCTGCGACAGGTGGCCGAATCGCTGGTCACTCCCGGAGGCGATCGAGCCATGGCGCTCAGTCTCTCGGAAGATTATCTACGTAAACTACAGGGAATCGCGAGGGCGGACAATCGGGTAATCATTCCCATGAATGTAACCGATCTGGACGGAGTGCTGGACGGCCTTGGGCTGAATCCGGGCAAAACCGGTCAGAGTTCTTAATCGAATCGCGTTTACCCTGCGTATATATTTGGGCCGGTACTACCCTGACCATATGGTATTCACTATATTGATCGGTAGTGGTTATGCGCCTGTCCCGGGAATTGCACTTGACCCCGCCCGATTGCGGGCAGAATCGTACACAACCGTCTGAGCTATTCGACTCAGGAGTTTACATGTCAGGAATATCCGCACGCACCGTACTCTGGACCATAGCCCTGCTGGGAATTCTATCCATCGTTCCCTTCATATATATGTCCGGTGATGGAGGCAACGACCCGATTGCTCCGGCCGACTATGTGATCAAAGATGATACTCTGAACGGCGTCCGGGCGGAAACTGCCGACGCGGAATCCGATGGCGTCCCGGCTCTGGATTGGGAACAACTGCGAACATTGAATCTGGAAACCGGCCAGGCTCCCGCAAACCTGTCTCAGTATGACGGCAAACAGGTGAAAATCGGCGGATTTATGGTACCGCTGGAAGATGAACAGTATGCCGTCACCGAGTTTCTGCTGGTGCCCTATCCTCAGGCTTGCATCCATGTACCCGCGCCACCACCGAATCAAATTGTACATGTAACCATGGCGCCCGGCAATAAAGCGGAAGTGGCCTATTACGCCCCCATCTGGGTGTATGGTCGCCTGAAGATCGAAACCAAACAGAACATCTACACAGAATCTTCTTATACTATGTCCGGCCTGAAAACCGCTCCTTATACCGACGCGTATACCGGTTTCTGATTGGTGTTCAACCGGTATGCCGCTCAGCTGTTTTTCCTGTTAAGAAAATTCTTATTTACAAATTTTCCTGGATACGGGCAGGCTACGGAACAGGGTGCAAAAATGATAAATACTACGAATCGATTTCTCGCGGTAATGCTGATCGCTCTTTTATTCATAGCCTGCGACACGCAGCATCATCATGAAGGCGCGCACGTACATGGAATCGGTGTGGTCGATATCGCCGTGGAAAACGATCGTGAATTCGGTCTGGTGTTTAGAATTCCCGCCATCAACGTATACGGTTTCGGCTACGAGCCTACCAGTCCGGAGGATATCCAGACCCGCGATACGGCCCTGACATTGCTGCGCGAAAACAGCGATCAATTCGTTCAGGTTCCGGCCGGATGTCAGTTGTCGGATAGCAATGTATCAATTATAGGAATGGATGACGAACATCAGCAAGAACACGCGGATGAACATTCCGACCACTCGGAGGATCATGCGGAAGGCGGCCATAGCGAAGTGGAAGGTACTTATACATACCAATGCGCCGAATCCATTCAGGGAGCCCGGCTCACACTGAAATTCGGTCAGGTATTTCCGGACGTTAAAAAGCTGGAAGTACGCATTCTGGGGGAAAGACAGGATCGTACCACTATAGAAGGTCCGACCGGTGACGTTGAACTATAATTTATGAGTATGGCTCAGACTGCCGTTCAAATTGAAAACCTGGTATTCGGTTATAAGCCGGAACAACCGGTGCTGAATATTTCCGACCTCAGCATCAACAGGGGCGCGCGCGTATTTATTCATGGCCCCAGCGGTAGTGGTAAAACCACTCTGCTGGGACTGCTTGCAGGTGTGCTTGCGGCCGACAACGGTCGCCTCGAAATTCTCGGGCACAATTTGGCCGCCATGAGTGGCGGCAAAAAAGACACCTTTCGCGGCAGCCATATGGGCTATATTTTTCAAATGTTTAATTTGATTCCGTACTTAAATGTTCGCGAAAACATTGTGTTGCCCTGTCGAATCAATCGGGCCAGGCACGATCGACTGCAGGGCCGCAATGTAAACGAAGCGGCCGCGGAACTGGCCGAGCACCTCGGAATCGCGTCGTTCCTGGAAAAGGATGTGACTGAATTGAGTGTCGGACAGCAACAACGTGTGGCCGCCGCTCGGGCTCTGATCGGCGGTCCTGAAATCATTATTGCCGATGAACCTACTTCCGCGCTCGATACCGATCATCGACGGGGATTCTTGAAGCTATTATTCGAAAGTTGTGAACAAAATAACGCAACCCTGTTGTTTGTCAGTCATGATCGCGGTCTGGCGGAATTGTTTCATCGCAGTATCGCTTTGCATGAAATCAACCGCGTCGCGCAATAGCATTACTATCAATAATAGATTACGATCTGACTGCATGCTTATGAGCTGAGTTACAAGAACAAGCCTATGTTTTTACTTTCACTGGTATTAAAAAGCTTAAAGAATCGCAAGCTAACCACGCTGCTCACAATCTTTTCGATTGCGTTGAGTGTTATGCTGCTGGTAGGCGTCGAAAACATCCGCCGGGCGGCCCGTGATAGTTTCAGCGGTACCGTCAGTCAAACCGATTTGATTGTTGGCGCGCCCTCCGGCGCCGTACAGTTGATGTTGTACACCATTTTTCATATCGGCGCGCCCACCGCCAATGTCTCATACGAGGCCTATCAAAAATATTCCCAACATCCCCGGGTGGACTGGACCATTCCGATTTCACTGGGCGACAGCCATCGCGGTTTTCGCGTGGTAGCAACGGATGATGACTTTTACGAACACTTTCGCTTTCGAGGCGATCGGCGGGTGGAATTCGCCCAGGGATATGCGCCCCGCTCGGTTTTCGATGTAGTACTCGGGTCGGAAGTGGCCGAAAAACTGCGCTATGGCCTGAATGCCGAAGTAATCATTGCGCACGGTATGTCCAACTTCGTGCAGCATAAAGAGCGCCCTTTTAAAGTGAGCGGTATTCTGGAACGTACCGGTACGCCCATCGATCGTTCTCTGTACATTTCGCTGTATGGAATGGAAGCGATTCATGTGGATTGGGATCGGGGCGCTCCGCCGCTACCAGGACAGGCTACACCGGCGGATCAACTGACCCGGGACCGCTTGCAGATTCATCAAATAACCGCCTTTTTGCTGAAAGGCAAGAGCCGGATGATGACACTCGGCCTCCAGCGTGAAATCAATACGGATGAATCGGAGTCGTTAATGGCCATCATTCCCGGAGTCACCCTGGCGGAAATGTGGCAGGGTATCGGCTATGCCGAACAGGCTCTGCAATTAATCAGTATAATTGTGGTGCTGGTAGGATTGGCCGGCATGCTCATGACCGTATACAGCTCACTGAATGAACGCCGTCGTGAGATGGCCATCCTGAGAGCGGTGGGCGCCCACCCCTACCAGATCCTGTTGCTGATGATTCTGGAATCGGGATTGCTCAGTATAGCGGGTTGTGCCCTGGGGCTGACCATATTATATGCGGGTATTTTTATAACCCAGCCGCTGATAGAAGACTATTCCGGCCTGTACATTGCCATCCGCTGGCCGGGATGGGTGGAAGGCGCGTATCTTTTCGGTGTCATTCTGGCAGGCTTTTTGCTCGGTCTCGTACCGGCCCTGCGGGCGTATCGCAACACGCTCTCGGACGGACTTACCATTCGGGTATAACCTGAAAAAAAATCAAAATATTGCAACAAATCCTGCGGGGATTGTTCCTATCCCTCATGCAGCCGGACCAGACCCGTGAATTGATACAGGCCATTCAAGAGTTGGTTCTGGTTTTGCAGCAACAGTCGGCGCCCTCGGCGGAAACCGGCGCGGCCCAGATTCTACTGAGCCTGGTGCCGGTCATCGGCATCGTATTCGGTTCCACGCTGTTGTTTTTCTTTCTATTCTGGAACTATCAATTACGCAGGGAAATGATCCGGACGAATCAATATCGTCAGACGTCCATCGCCACCCTGAGATTGTTCGCGTTGTTTGTGGGATTGCTCAGCCTGTGTGTGGGTCTGCCCATGACCGGTTTGTTTCTGGCGATCGAGGGTATTTCATATGTAGTACTGGGCGGGCTGGTTCCGCTATTTGCCGGGTTGGGCTTGCTGGTGTTTTACGTTGCGTCTCGTAAGAAAGAGCAGTTGTAGTGACGAATGGCTCCGAACTGGACTTTGACCGACTGATCGAAGAGACCCAGTCCATGATTTATAATCTGGGACTGCGTTTATTCCGGAACAATGCCGACGACGCGCTCGATTTCACTCAGGATGTGTACCTGCAGGCTTATCGCAAGCAGCATCAGTTCGAAGGCCGGTCGCGCCCGTCCACCTGGTTGTATTCGCTCGCGTTGCATCTGGGACTGAATCGGATTAAAAAACATAAGCGCTTTCAGACTATCAACGCCGCGCCGGACGTCATGCAGGAAAGCCTGGCCAGCGAGGGCGATTCTCCGGAAGACATTTTACTGGAGGCCATGGATCAGGAACATGTGGAAGCCACACTCCAGGAGGCGCTGGAAAAGCTGGAGGAGCAATATCGTTTGCCATTGATACTGTATTATTATGAACAATTATCATATAAAGAAATCAGCGCGGAACTGGGCATTAAAGAAGGAACTCTGAAATCCTATATCTATCGCGGAAAACTAATGCTGCGCAACGCGTTAAAGCATAAACTACCGGAAGGTGGCACAGGCGGCAGCGGAGAAAAAAGATGAAGACCAAAGAACTACACAACCGGGCACACCTGGAAATTTTTCAGGACCACGAAGCTCTGACACCGGCAGTGCAAAAGCACATCGAGCAATGCTCCACGTGCCTGGCGGAATTGCAGTTCGCCCAGGCCATCAAGTCCGCCGTCATTCATTTGCCCGTGCGTCCCGTTCCACCCAATCTGGCACTGCTGATTCGGGAGCGATTGATGGCGCCGGCCTATCGCCTCTGGCACATAGCCGCCGCGCTGCTATTTCTGGTGTTCAGTCCGATTGTCTTTTCGTACTCTTTACGCTGGCTTAGCGGCGGCGCCGTGCAGGGCACCTCGATTCTCATGTTCTCGCTCTTCGGAGTACTGGTATTTTTGATGATTTCCATCGGCGTAACCCAGATGATGCACGGGTATCGCGTGCGCATGGAACACTTCAAGGACAGTTGCGACGCGTATATCGAACATGGCGTGCAGAGCGCTTTGAAGTACCTGCATAAATAAGCTGGTGAATTCCAGTGGGCGGGCCAAACCGGTCCTGTAATGGATCATTGCCCGCATCAACTGCTTGCCACTCTGCCGGCGGCTTCCCGTCGCGATCGAGCAGCGTCTACAGCGTACGCTTCGATCGTGGTCCAATCCAATACTAATACCGGCGCACAATCCGACGCAATCAATCGGCGTACTTTCCTGCGTAAAAGTGCCGGAGTTGCGGTCGCCGCCGGTGCACTGGGAACCATTACCGGGTGCCTGTCTCATTTTGTGGCCGCCGCCGAACACGACATCATAATCCGGGGCGGACTGGTTTATGATGGCAATGGCAATGATCCCGTGGAAGTCGATGTGGGCATTCGCGGCTCACGCATCATCAGCATCGGCAACATGGCCGGACGCAGCGCCGGACGCGTTCTGGACGCTACCGGTATGATGGTATGTCCCGGATTTGTTGATATTCACGGCCACAGCGATTTGACCATTTTACAGGACGGTCAGGCCGAATCGAAAATCCGTCAGGGTGTGACCACCGAAATCATCGGACAGGATGGACGGTCCCTGGCGCCCCTCAGCCGTCAAATGCAACGCGGCTTCAAAGCCTACCTGGAAAACAGCCTGGGAATCCGCATGGACTGGTATGATTTTCAGGGTTATTATAACGCGATTTTACGCGAAGGCATATCCATAAACATCCGCAGCATGATCGGAGCGGGTACCCTGCGTGAGAATATCATGGGTTATGATCGCCGTAAGATGGAATCATATGAAATCAATTCGGTTCAATCGCTGATTCGGCTGGCTACCGAACAGGGCGCCCGCCATCTTTCATCGGGCCTGGAGTACCTGCCCGGCAGTCACGCGGGCACCGCCGAATTGACCGCCCTGGCGCGCACAGCCGGACTCTACTCCACGCATATGCGCAATGAAGATGATGCCGTTTTACCGGCATTGCAGGAGGCCCTGACCATCGCAGACCGGGCACAGGCCGCGCTGAATATCAGTCATATCAAGGCGCAGGGCAATCGTAATTATGATAAACTGCCGACCATGTTATCCATGCTGGACCGGGCGCGGGGCTGGAATCGCCAGGTCACATGTGATCGGTATCCGTACCTCGCTTACAATACGGGCCTGGCCAATTTATTTCCACTGGATGTGCGCGAAGATGGAACGACGCGTTTCATTCAACATCTGCGGGACCCCGATTATTACGATCGCCTGCGCTCCGACGTCGAATATAAGGTCGCTTCGCTGGGTTCATATCATGGGATACTGATCGCCGAAAGCGCCAGTTCGAAATACGCGCGCTTCGAGGGTCGACGATTGGATGAGGTAGCCCGGATTCTGCGAAAAAATCCGTATGACGTATTGGTTGATATGATCATCAGCAGCGGCGGTAGTTCTACGATGATCGGTTTTGGAATGGACGAACAGAATCTGCATAGGCTGTTACGCTATGATCATTGCGCCATCGCTTCGGACGGGGCCGCATTGAACGCGAACTGGAAGCATGCGGCCGCCCATCCCCGCAGTTTCGGAACCTTTCCGCGTGTGCTGGGTAAATATGTACGCGAAAAGCGAGTGCTGTCCATGCCGGCCGCCATTCGCAAAATGACGGCCCTGCCCGCCGACATAGTCGGCCTGGAAAAAAGAGGACGCATTCAACTGAATCACTACGCTGATATTACTATCTTTGATCCGGGCCGAATTCGCGACCGTGCGACTTACGATAATCCGCGTCGTTATCCGCAGGGCATTGAATATGTGCTGGTCAATGGTCAGGTGGTTATTGACCGGGGTGAACATACCGGCGCGCGCCCCGGTACGATCGTTTGAATCCCACCGGTTGTTTAATAATTATCGGTTCACAATTTTTCCTGGGACGCTTCAATACCAGAGCAGTACCGGCAACCACCGACCGGGTATCAATGTTGGTACCCGGCCCACGCGAACGGCACCCAACCGCCGGTAAAAGCCTTCCGCCTCCGGGTCGGCTTCAATATACAGCGGACAATCTTCGGACAGCACATGTTGTCCGCGCACATCTTCCATGAGAAGACGGCCGATACCCCGACCAATAAAATCGGGACGAATAAAGCAATGTTCCAGTATAAGCGCTTTATCTAATTGCAGTTCGGCTTCCGGAGGTACGGCATCAAGGACGACGGTTGTAAAGCCTACAATGTTTTCGTAGTATGCTGCCACTCGAACGGAGCCCGTCTGCAATTGGTGTTTGGTAACCGTCAGAGCTTCACGCCATACGGACATGTAACGCTCAGGATAACCCCGGCTGGCCTTAGAATCGTAAGCCAGTCGGCTTAGTAAAACCAGTTCCGTTCTGAGCGCAGCGCGAATCTGTAACAAATCTGGAATAGATTCGGCTTTCATGTTTCGCTTAAAAACAGATTTTAATTATTAAGGGCGACCTCGACCATTTCTGGCGGGAATCAAGTATCCGACGGCGCCGATTGCGATTCGCCCTGTTCTTTCTGCCTTTCCTGCGCAAAGCGCGTGAAGATGCGCACGCCCGGAATACTCAATGCCGCCAGACCGATCAGAAACAGAGCGCGAATAATCCAGATGGACAGGGGCGGTTCCACTATGGAATACGCGAATTCCGGATTCTCCTGATGTTCTAAGGAGCGCACCGTGATATGGGGCTGAGCGGAATCATAGGTCACATCCAGGTCGTAGTCCGGCCATTCGGCATAATCGTTGCCATAGTACATCCGAAACTGATTCGGTTTTTCGCCCGCCTCCAATATAAAATCAATGCGGGATAGATCAATCACGACTTCTTCGGCCGGAACGTATCCGGCCATGGATTTTAATTCCAACGGTTCATCATCACCGTGCTCGATAATAATCTTCAATTCACGCGGTTGTGCGGATGGTAATTCCAGGATCTGGGTCGTATCCGCTTCACCCTCCGAAACGACCCGACCACTCATTAGAAAACGATAGTACTTATCCTCTTCGTCATAAACTTCAATTTCGACCCGGCGATTGAAGCGTTTGTCCGCGAATACCAGCTCCAATCGTTTCAGGTTGTGACGCCGCTCATTCTTCAGATAGTACACCATCGCATCACGATCGCCGTCATCATAGGAATCCAGTGCATCCACATCGAAATCAATCTTAAACTCCGCCCTGTCGTACTCTCCGGAAATATAAGCCGCACGAAAATACAACGGCGCGTCGCTATCCGATTCCAGCCGGATGTAGCGATTGGTCAGGTCCCGATCGCCTCTGTAAAAAGAAATCAGACGATTTTCATCGCCGCCCTGATCATAACGATAGATGGAATAATAACCCTGACTGCGCAGAGCGTCGGCTTCACTGCCGGTGCTGACCTGTACGGTAGCTTCGAAATCCCGATCGGAACTGACTTCCAGCATATCATAGAATTTTCCCTCGGGAGGTTCCGGCAAACGCAGCACATAGACGCGCTTGCCGCGCTCCTGACGACTGAAGATCACGTCCGGTTGTTCGGAACCGCCGGAGATCTGCGCGGCGGGCACCCGACGGATAAAATGCGGCAGTACTATATCCGCACCCGCCACAATGCGGATATCGCGGGCACCGGCATATTTATGATAGTCCGAACTCAACGGCAACCGGGCATAAGTCGCCCGGCGGAACGCGTACGTATCCGGAATCTGAATATCATTGTAATAATGATAGGCGCCGACAC